>NZ_JAKUGE010000005.1:0-149237 GCF_022663795.1 Bacillus cereus group sp. BfR-BA-01349 | reverse complement strand
AGATGATAGATATAGGAATGCACCACATCATTTCATGGAACACAGCGAGAACCAATCGTATGATGCTATAAGATATAACGAATATGAGAGTGGATTGAATAATTCGATGGGACATAGTGCATATGAAAATTTATCGCATGAGTCTGTCGAAGATGATAGATATAGGAATGCGCCACATCATTTCATGGAACACAGCGAGAACCAATCGTATGATGCTATAAGATATAACGAATATGAGAGTGAATCGAATAGTTCGATGGGTTGCCAAGGTACGTATGATTCGCTATCGCATGAGTTTGTCGAAGATGATAGATATAGGAATGCACCACATCATTTCATGGAACACAGCGAGAACCAATCGTATGATGCTATAAGATATAACGAATATGAGAGTAGATTGAATAATTCGATGGGACATAGTGCATATGAGAATCTATCGCATGAGTCTGTCGAAGATGGTAGATATAGGAATACACCACACCATTCCATGGAACACAGCGAGAACCAATCGTATGATGCTATAAGATATAACGAATATGAGAGTGGATCGAATAGTTCGATGGGTTGCCAAGATACGTATGATTCGCCATCGCATGAGTCTGTAGAAGATTAGAGAATAACGCATAATCTCAAAAAAGAATAAAGTTAATAGAAAGAAGTATAAAGAGGAATTGGAATTTACGCTACGCATAATGTATGGGGGGGAATGAGATATTCAGGGTGTATCAACGACTAATCTGAAATGTTAAAAAACTATACAATAATCAGATATGCAAGTGGAATTTGGCCGCCATAGCGATACGATCCTACAGTATTGTGATTGTATTAAAGGTCTAAAAGTATTTACTTTATTTTATCAATTTTTATTTTGAAGAAGATTTTATTTGTTAAGGAGGAAATGAAAATGGCAATCTATGATGTAGCAGCAGATTTATTTAATCTTTGTACGGAGTATGCAATAAAGCACTATGATGCGAATCCGTATTCATTTCATGGCGCTACTATATATGACCGATCGGTATTAAATAGTGAAGTGAAACCAGATAAAGTGGAATTTGATGTAATACCAAATTTAACAAACACAGTGATTAATACTATAACAAATGATACTAATGTTGAACAATCTGTGAGTACGAAGCTTTCCACTAAAACAGTTGAAACTACATCAATTACGACTACGGAAGGATACAAGGTTGGATCAAGTATTAAAAACACGTTAACATTTAAAGCCGGTGGTATTTTTTCTATCGGTGGTGTTGAACATTCGTTTGAAGTTTCGGTAAGTGGAGAGTACAATCATAGTTCTTCAGAAACTAAAACAAATACTAAGGAGAAACTGTGGGAATATACAGCTCCAATTAAAGTGCCTCCTCAAACAAAGGTTGAGGGGAAAATACAAATTTATTCTGGTTCTATTCCAGTACCGGTTACTTTAAAAAGTACAGTTTGGGGATTAGGACAGAGTCCAAACGGCCAATTAAAAAATGCATTGACTAGTCTATATTATAAAGATAATAGAGGGAAAGAGTGGGTAGATACTTATCAGGTGGCTCTCCTGTATACATTGAGAGGTGAATGGTCAGGGTATAAACCAATTTATGTTGGTTCGGATGGTAGTGGGGTGAAACTCCAAGGTAAGGCTACCGTGGATATAGACTTGGGATTATACGCAGTGGTCACTTTCAAGGAAGAGCCATTACCGGGTAATCAGAACATGAAAAATGGACGTACGTATTCTAAAATTATATTTCGTGATGGGCGTATTATGGATATTAATTGTGATTCTCATCTTCCGAATGCTACAGATGCGGGGTATCATTATAACTCTTCAGCCCCGTCAAATAACCCTAGCTGGATGAATGGTATTCCGGGAGCTACTAAACTTAGTGAGCTATCCATTCCTGGTACACATGGATCTATTGCTGTGCGTGGAGGCGGACCAATCATTGATGATATTGCTAGGAATCAAAGAATGAGTATTGCAACTCAATTACAAGCAGGAATTCGCTATTTGGATATTAGAGCAAGACGTACAGGCTCTTCTTTTGCCATGCATCATGGATCTGTTTATCAAAACTTGATGTTTGGAGATGTGCTAAATCAAATACAGACATTTTTTAGAACGAATCCTCGGGAAACAGTGTTGATGAGGTTAAAAGAAGAACATAATCCTGAATCGGGCTCGCAATCTTTTGAAGATATTTTCAAAAGGTATAAGAATGATTATGGTAATTTATTCTGGAACTACACGTCTTCAAATCCGACGTTAGATGAAGTGAGAGGGAAAATTGTTTTGATACAAAATTTTTCTGCTTCTCAAAATTATGGGATTCAGTATGGATCCTTAAATATTCAAGATCAATATGCTATAAAGGGCTATACGCCTGATGCCATGTATGGGAAGTGGCTAGCGGTAAAAACCCATTTAAGTAATGCTGATAATAGTAATAGATCTCAAATGTATTTAAATTACTTAAGTGGTACTGGTGATGGAGCAGAAGTAGTTACAAAAGGAACGTACCCGTGGTTTGTTGCAAGTGGTTATATGGATAGAGATGGTTCTAAAGGTGCGAAAATGATTACGGAACATCGAACAGAAAGATGGCCAGACTTTCCTCGAGGGTATTATGGTCAGGTGTTTTATGGAGGAATGAATATTTTAACTGCCCAATTTATTTCAAGATTAAATTTATCCCATACTGGAATTGTGGCAGCAGATTTTCCAGGAGGTCCTTTAATTAATAATGTAATAAGATTAAATAACCGTCTATCTGCAGGGGATATTAGATATATTCGAGTAGAAGGAGCAAGATTGAAAATTGGTTTTCAAGGAAATACTTTTCTTCAAAATACGTATGTTATCTCGAGAAATGGTAAGTATATTGCCCATGTGGAAAAAGGAAAACCGTACTATTCGAGTTTAGCTACGACGGATTTTGGTTATGAGCTTACGAACAGTGCTTTATTATTTACAGATGATAAAATTGAAGTGCACCTTGATAAAAATGGCCAAAGAACATTACTGCAAAGTCAAGTGATTCGAGTAGAAGGTCAAGAAGGAGAAGTACAAGTACCAAATCAAACGTTTATCATAAAATCTAAATTACCAGGAGCCACTAACAAAGCGGTCGATTTAGCTATTGATTCAGGTTATAATTATAATGTACATTTATGGAGTTATAATGACCAGCTAAATGCTGAATGGTATTTTGAATATAAATCGGATAAAAAGGCTTATGTTATTTGGAATAGTGCGCGACCAGGTCGTGTTATGGCATGGAATGATTACAATGGTTCTTGGAATGTCTTTGGCACGCCATTTGTGGCTGACAACGAAGAACATTATTGGAAAGTAAGACGAACAAGAGAGGGATATGCATCTCTTGTTAATTTGAAAAAGAGAGATGGAAATGAAGTTGTGTTGGATGTAGCATATGGTGGTACGGCGGATGGTACATCTATTAATGTATATTATTCTTATCCAGGTGAGTTAAATCAGGCGTTTAGATTAATTGAGCGAGCGAAAAATGAGAGAGCATCTATTTCGTCGTATTATGTACCGCAATCGGGGCAAAAAAATCGATCTAGTAACAATTTTTCTTTAAATGGAATAGCAGCAGGGTCAAGAGTCCGAGTAGAAATTCATGGTGATGGTGAATCAGTACTTTCATTTAGGATTATGAGGGATAAATCAGGCGATACCGACCCAACGATTTGGTCAAATGTTAAGCACGGTACGGTTCTTACAATTCCTGCAAATACACAACTGGGAAGTCTATATATTGCAAATCCAAATCCGAATAATTATAATGGCTATGGTCGTAATCGATCTTTTAGAGTGGTATTTTATACATTGCCGAATCAATAAAAGAAATTTAATATTGAATACTATGTATTGGAATTTATGGGTTGATACTAATTTGAGGTAGTGTGCATAGGGGGATTTCCTACGTAGTATTAAATCATTGCTCAGACATCTTTTAAATTCTATTGAATGGAAACAATAAAAAATGATAGAAAATAGCCCTTTACCTGCCTATTTTGATTAGGTGAAGGGCTATTTTTCATGTTGTGGCATCTTTAATCCCGCGAAATCGAGTATATCGATAGCCGTATAGTTCTTTGGTGTCCGCAAATCTTTTTTCTATAGTCGAAGGTGTACTTTATACAGTCTTTTTTTCTGCAGTTTTTAGCATTTTATATTTCTTTCATATATGATGCGTGATAACTTTTAGTTTTCTGAAAAACAAATTTTACGAAGTGGATACATAGCGCAGTTTTTTGGATTTGAGATATCTTTCGCGCTTCGTGGTACTTATACGAGTTTTTTAGTAAGGGCATAGTGTTGCTTACTTGGTTTTAATTTTTTTCATGTACTTCACGACTGTCAAGAACTGCAGTATCTAGTTTATCTGATGGTGTTGCCAAACTCATACATATTTAAAAATAAATGCATAAAAAAATCTGTTTTTCTGGAAAATGATAGTGCAAAATCTATCTCCAGAAAGGACGGATTTACTAGTATGATAACCCATTTCAATCAAATTCAATTCATTTTACACATTTTATTTGCATAGGTAGGCAGTTTAACACGTGGAGGCGGAACGCCTCAAACTGAGTGTCCACCTATATGTAGAAAAGCATTATTAAAGTACTTTTTCTTAAAAACAGTTAATTAAATGGATTCCTTACGAAAATTAAGTCGTTTTTTATATCAATACCCTTTATTCCGAGAGTTTTGTGGTATGTTTTTTTGAGAGTTATGTACACGTTAATATCGTAATATATTGATAAATAAAAAGGTATTTTAGAATGATTTGGAATCACATCTGAAAGAGAAAATCCTAAAAACGCATACTAAGCGATATATGGTTTGATTTATTTTTTTAGCTAACGTTATAAGTAAACCTCATGAAATTAAAATAAAACAATATAATGAATTGACGGAAAATCATGATTTCCACAGTAATACGGATGCAGTTTTTATTATGAAAATTCAAAACCAATTATCGCTTCAATTGTATGAAGAAAATGGTTTTGCGAAACCAATTCTTATACAGAAAATGAGACTTTCTTTATAGCCTGCACGTAGTAGCAAAACATCGCTATTATTCTTATAAATGCCTTGTTTCAAAGGGTTAAGTAGTGGAAAGGGAATTTGCTAAAAAAATTGTTGCTGTGGATAAAAAAGTTAAGAGAGTTGCTTAAATGATTCATAATAATGCAAAGAAAGGGGATCTTTAGTGGTTATCACCAAATTAATTTCTTGTAAGGTTTATAATTAAATATAATAATAATTAATTATATTTAATATATATGTAACTATATTTTATTTTATAGGAAAAATTATTGAAAATATAGACTTTAAATAATTTTTGATGAAAAGTAATATAGTAAATGAAAGATTGAGGTATATCCTAATATAAAAAGATAACAGCATAGGGGAGATTTAAATGAAGTTTGCAAAGAAAATAGTATTAACTTTTGGGCTAAGTTCGACAATTCTGTTTACAACCGTAGTATCAGAGGCTTCGGCTGCATACGATTATAATTCGGGTGGAAAAACATATTCGTGTAGTACGGTCAAGACTATGAGTGTGTCTCAGGTTCAAGAAGCGGCTAGACAGGTGCAAAAGGCTTCTAATTATACAAATGGGGCAACACTTATAGCAGGATGGTTTAATAAGTATGTGGGTACTGGTATGGGAGTTTTTGCACTGGGACTTGGAACTAGTGCATCGAAGTGGGGAAATGCAGCTGCAGCTGGAAAAAAAGCGCGTCAGGATCATTGTGTAATGAAAAAACCATCTTATAATGGATACAATGGTCCTTATTCAATTGCAAGGTATTTGTTTTATTAATAAGTGAGGTGCTAGTATGCGAAACTGCTTATATAAAGGTGTGTTGTTTTTTTTGTATTGTATGTTAGGTGGTTATATATGGTTTATTTCAGAGATTAATAATGGTTTGAAATTATTCCTATTTGTCATTTTAATATTCTCTGTAGCACCGCTAAAAAAATTTTTAAAAAATTGAAGATGATTAATAAGAAAATATAGTAAGCTCCAGTAGGTAAAAGGCTCTTTATCTACTGGAGTGTTTTAATTTTGGAGTTACATATTTGATGAATGAAGTTCTGGAAATAAGCACATGTATTGTAAAATTGGGGATGTTGTAAATAGTGCCATTTTGAAAAAAAGTAGGAATAAATCAGCCAACTAATCTGTATGTGTAATGTATGAGGGGAGAGATAATATATATTGAATATGTATTAGTTACTGTAAGGAAAGTTGGATCAAGTGGATTAAAGAATTACAAAGTATTAGTATTTTAAGAGGATTGTTAACATGGATGAAGTATTATAGCGGTGTATAGTTTTTGTAATATTAGACGAATGGATAAGGAAATCATTAGTTTTATTTATAGGTTCGATATCATGTGAACTATTGTTATGCTGTTTAATATGGTAGGATTAAACAAAATGTAAAATATTTAGGGGGAGTTTGAAGGAAAGAGGATTTGTGTTTTACGCTTTTATTATAGTTAACATAAAAATGGTTTGTTAGAAGCAAAAAGCTCTTTATGCATGGCTATATATATGCATGAAGAGCTTTGAATTATCTGTTATTATTTTCTTATTATAATACAAAAGTTTAGTCCGCAGAAATGAGTTTAAATCCTTTCCTGTTTGTATAGTCTAGTCCTTTAAGCCATTTTTTGTTTTTCTTCTGTATATATCCCAAATGTCTGTTTTTCCTCTTTAATCCAGCTTCAGTGATTTTAAGTAGTCCAGCCCCAAAATTATCGTCTAGAAGCCATATGGTTGCTTTTTCTTTTTTATCAAGATAAACCCATCCTTTCCTTGATAATGTAAGGTAATTATAACCTGACCAATGACCGCCATTTAGGCGGATTTTACATGTTATAGGGTATTCTTCATCTTCGAATTCAAAAATGAATGAAGATCCACGATTATTAACTTCCCGTACATAATCATACCTCATATAAACCTCACAACCTAATCCTAGTCCTGTGTGAGTATCAACAATATAATACGGTTTATTTGGTTTTAAATCCATAGTAGTCATCCTTTCTCTATGAAAATGAATACAAACATGTCTACATATCCATTATATTAATACGTGAATCCTTTTTAATGCATTTGTTTAATAGATATGAATTATTTTTGTAAATTTGAAGGTGTTATAAAATTCATAAATTTACAAAAATGAATGAATTAGAAAGTATGGCATTTGGAACTTTTTGCGCCATATACCATTGTTTCTCTAGATACAACGGTATATTTTTTTATATTTCTTAGGTCTGGATGTATAAGATATAGAGAAATAATACCTCAGTAAGGACAGAGGTAGCTACTTAATGACTTATTCGATTCTCACATGTAATTAACATATGTAGAGGTTAAGTAATTGGTGCTTATTCAAAATTTTTTAGACAGAGTATAAATGGTTTTAGTACGAACTTTCTTACTAGCAAATTAGCTGATTGGGTATGGCGCATTAAATAGGAAAGTAATTTGAGGGAGACAAATAATCCGGTTTATGAGTAGAACAGTCTATGGTCGACAATTTTAATTGGCTATAGTTCAGTTGGTATAGGAAGACAATATGTTTGTAAGAGAGGTTTTCAAAAAATTATCGATTCATAGTAATACCCCATGCCCATCAACTTAAGGGTGAAAACACCCTGAGCTTTCGGCTCATCGGATCAAAATATTCCTAAAATACAAGCATACTCTTAAAAATACGCATCCCAAATAAACCCTAACGGGTTTCATTTTTTAAATTATGCAACTTTTTTGTTTTTTCAATCCATTATACTCATAGACAACACCCATGATATCAAAGACAGTCTTCTTCCATAGGGGGTGGAACAGGCGGATTAGGATCTTTGTTATTTCGTGGGTGTTTCTCTGTATGGCTTGATACAAAAGAGATAGATAATCCTGAATCATACCAATCGCTTTATATTCACTTAACTCTTTTTTCTTCTTTTGTAAAAGAAGTTGACGCATTTTAAACATTGTAGAGGAAAATAGCGATTAGCTTTCCATATAGTTGGCACTCTAATCGCTCCTGTTTTACATTACGATAATGGTCTATTTTGAAGAGTGATTTCCATGTTTTAAAGACAATCTCTATTTGCCAACGTAAAGTATAATAACTCATGTACCTGTTCCAGCGGAACTCATTCCCAAGGTATATTCGTCACGTACACGTTTAATCCCGCTATCATTTTACTTTTCTTTGAGTACGTTCTATTTTTAGATTTTTCTTTTTCCGCGATCTTTGCTCGTCGTTTTTGAAGTTGCTTATCTGTTAATCGATTAAAAATAACGCGTGCAAACAGTTGTTGTTTATCGCCAATATACGCATGTTTTAATTCAAATGTTTTTCTAGGCTGTAGTTGTTTCAAAATCTGTTTCACATCGATTTGTATGTATTCCGATTGTTTCTTTATTGCACCGTTTTTAAAGTATTCGGGGTTTGGATTTTTCACATATACATTCGTATTTAGTTTTAAACGAGAAATATAGTATGTACCTCGTTGATCCATTTGATCTAAGTCCTCCAATGAAAAATAACCCAAATCACGAATACATAAATCTCTTGGTCGTAAGGTATCTAAACACTCCGTACCAAATGTTTTATCATGGGTCCCACTTGGAATTTAAGAAATTGCCCACTATGTAAATCATATTCTAATTGATGTTCCAGTTTTTCTTGACCAGGTCATACGACTGAGGATTGCCTCCGGATTTTTATCAATAGATTCTATAAATTGATAGATTGAATCCATCAAATGATCCATCGTTTCATGATAACAATTTGCTAATACATTTTCTTTCATTACCTTCCATACACGTTCAATCATATTTAAGTTCGGGGAATATGGAGGTAAAAACAGCAAAGTCAGACGGCGGTTATTTTCTCGCAAAAAAGATTTCATTAGCTTAGCATGATGATACCTTGCGTTATCTAACACAAGGTATCATCATGCTTATTTTTATATTCTTTTAACACATATGAGGGTGTTGCAAAACTAAAATAAATATGCAATGTTAGGAATCAGAAAAACTAGCTGATGAACATGTAGAGAATAGTGTTTTTGATCGTACCGATGCAGGCTGTTTCAGCACTTAACCTATGCATTTACTAAAAGGTTGTTCAGTTTTTTTTAAAGATGTTTTGTGAAAAATAAGGAAATCCACGACGAAGTTTACTCTTGATTTGATCACCAACCTGTGGATTGGTGGCATTCATGGGAAATTAACATCTCTTGTTGTAGAGTAAATAGGAACTTTTTATCTCCTTGTGCCGCGACGGTTACGCGTAGAGTTTTTTAAACGTGATGGAGAGAGTTATACAAGTTACTCTGTAAGGCTGTGTGCTGTCAATAAGAACACAAGCAATAAACGTAAGTTCATGTCTTGAAAAGAGTTTGTGTGAATCAACGAAATGTCATTTTGTCTAATTCAGTTACCTATTCGTGAGAAGATAGAAACATGAGGTATAATAGACAGATAAATCACCAAGTTTATGAAATACAGAATATTGATGTAATTCCCAAAAATAATTCGTTAGAAAGAGTATATATCTGGAATTAGTTTTAACGGTACTGATACATTCACTATCACAAATTCAGGACTTTATGTTTTGAATGTTACACTAAATTATACCCCAGCAACAGGAAGGGATACAGTGTTTGCGGTATCGTTGAATACTACGGAACCGATTGTGGCACCTGCATCAAATGCTGGTACAGTTGGCCCTATTTCAATTATTAGGGTAGCAATGTATACTTCTGGTGCGGCAATACAAATTCGTAATCGATCAACTGGGCAAGTATCTTTAAAAAATGGAAATGATCCTACAGGAGTTGAATTGCTTAATAGCGCGGGCCATTTAGTTCTTTACCGAATTGCAGATGGACCACTACCATAATGTGTTATTTCATTGTAAAAAATATGGGGGGTATAATGAATAAAGGTGAAAATATAATAGTATAAATTTGTGATCAAATCATACAAAATTAGTAGTTTTATTTTGATTTACGTTGTTGTTCGTTATTTTTGGAATTCTGTTTATAAATCAGTGGCTTACTTATAAAGATGTGAGCCATTGTGGTTTGATTGTAAATAGTATATGTCTTTTAGGATAACGGATTTTGAATGTGTATAAAATTTATAAGATGGATTGTTTTTGATCAAAATAAAAGCAGGAATAATTTGAAAATGAAAGAATATAAATATGTAAACTTAAATGTTCAAAGCTAATAAGGAGAATGGTTGAAAAATGGATTGTAATAAAAATCAAGATGAGAATGTAGGAATTGCTATAACAAGAGATAATTGTAGTTGCAATGAAACCAATGAAGTTATAATGGATACTGAAGTACCTAGTAATCAAAATACACATGCATCTAAAAATGTGTGGGATAAAAATCAAGATGAGAATGTAGGAGTTGCTATAACAAGAGATAATTGTAGTTGCAATGAAACCAATGAAGTTGTAATGGATACTGAAGTACCTAGTGTTCAAAATACACATGCGTCTAAAAATGTGTGGGATAAATCTTTGAATGAGGTACAGAATCATTGGAATCAATGGACTAATAATAATCCGCCTATATATGTATCGTCAGTAGCAGGGATAGTGGGATCATTGCTATTAAAAGCAGTTGCAGGTCAAGTTGGTAAAAAGCTTTTGAAGAGTTTAAATAATTTATTATTTCCTGCTAATGAAGCGGGCGTTATTACGATGGAAGAAATTTTAAGGGCAGTAGAGGAGATGATTGATCAAAAATTAAGTGAACAAGTTTATAATGATGCTGTTTTAGAACTAAATGGTTTGAAAAGAAACATACAAACATTTTTTGAAGATATTAATAATCTTCAAAACCGTGTTATTGTAGATCAGCTAGAAGAGGAAGATACCCCGAAAGGAATTATTGATTCTATTAATACGTTAAACCAATTCTTTGTAAATAGAATTGAAAAGTTTAAGCATCCAACTTACAAAGTTGTATTACTTCCTTTGTTTGCACAAGTTGCTAACCTTCATATAGGTTTTTTAAAGGATGTCATTGATAATGCGCAAGAATGGGGGCTTAGTTCAAATAGTGTAAAATTATACACAAATAGATTTTTAGATGCTATTAGTAGTTATTCTAACTATTGTATTACGACATTTCAACTTGACTTCCAAGGGAAATTTTCTAAGAAATTTCATGAAGTATTATCCTATCGAAACTTTATGATATTGAATGTATTAGACTATACGGGGTTATGGTCAATGCTGCGTTTTGATAATCTAGTAATAGCGACAAGTAAACATTTATATGCTGTTGGTCATAATAGAAGTAACGAAAGATACAATCCACAATTTAATTATGGTGCGTGGCCTAACTTTAATAGAATATTCCAAGGTTTCCCTAATAGGGAATTAAATTCGATCAATGTTAAAAGTAACCATTTTCATCAGTATTATTACAGTAATCCAGTTGGCATTGATATGATATCGGAAACGATATGTAATATTTCTAGTAATTATTCCGGTGGGAAATCAATAAGAGTTGGCTATGAATGCACTGGTCCTCAGTCTGGACCAGGAGTAACTTGGTTTCACCGAACAAAGGAGCTTTCAGATATTAGAAATTTAGAGTTGCATAGTGCGGCACTAAATGTAAATTATTCATCGAGGAATACTGGTTATACGTCTTATCTTCGTGATTTAAGGAATCTAAGATTAAGAAATGCTTCTAGTGAATATAATTTAATAGATGGTTCCGGTTATCCAGAGTGGACAGAGTTTCCAGATTTTAAAATTAGGAATATTATTGGTCTTAAGAGTGACATGGCAGCTCCTGACACAAATATTATTGATGGACCTGCAAATCAGTATAATGGTACAGGAGATCTGGCAACTAGTGTTGTATCTTTTCAACGTAGAGATTGGAATCCATACTCTTTGGATAATGGTACTATTCAGCATGCTATACATTTAGGATATGGATTTGATGGTGTAGCCATATCTCCATTAGAATATTCTAGTACCTTTAATGTAGGTGGTAGAAGTAGGTTTGTTATTCATGAAAGGCATGGGAATCCAGGAGATGCACTTGTTATCCCTAAAACCAATGGTGGTTATTCACATGGTTTCTATTATAAGCTGTATAATCCGTATGGTTATACTGAGAAAGTTGAGGTATTTATAAAAGTATCAGCGATAACGCCTACAACATTAAAATGTTATCTAAATGGATGGGGGGTTGTGAGAGAGATATCTACAAATTCTAATAATGATGGTATAGTAGATAATGGTCAAAAATCAAAAATTTTAAAGGTGCTTTCAAATTATGATTTACCTGCAAATCAGTCAACACTAGCTGTATATAATGGAGGAACTGGAGATATGCATATTGAAAGCATCATTATAATTAAATCAGGTAAACGATTTATTTCAAGACTATAATGAATTATTTAAATTTACATCTATACAATTAAGATAAGAAGGGCCGATTCATGGGGGAGGATTCACAATGAATCGGCCTTTTTTAGTTCAACAAATAACCATTTTAAAATTTGCTCGGTTATTCCCGTGTCTTGATTTTAACTTTCTTTTTTGGGGAAGAGAAGTTGATGCATATTAAAATTCTTAGAGGAACATGCGGATAGCTTTCAGTATAATTGGTCTTTTTATCGTAGTTGCTGTACTTGATAGTAATGATCTTTATAATACTCTTTTGAGAATTTTTTAGGTATACAGGGAAATTGCAGATAAGTGGAAGGGAATTTGTTAAATTTTAAACTCACACATACATATAGTTAATATTGATACGCAAGGACGTATTTATTTTTTAGTGAAAAAAGTTATGATAAATTAACAGTTACAAGTGGGGGAGGAAGATGGATCCTTTAATTGGAATGATTGTATCCTCGCACTTATTTAGCTTATAAGAACCAGTAAAAGCGGTAAAGGTAGATTTGCTTCAATCTGGACATGGATGTGGGGCGTCTATGCTTTTATAACCAAGTATACGATCCACATTAATTATTTTTGAAATACTCAAAGAACCTAGACCGGATAATAGAAAGTGAGGTGTTTTAGAAGGGGTGGGTATTCTTCCTTTGTGTGGAGTGGTTTTGCTTAGAAGTAGATAAATCCCTTTGAAAATCTCTTATTTGATTGATGAAAGAGTTTGGGGAGATACAGGGATTATGGACCTTTACGTGGAGTATGCACAATGCTACTTGTAAACATTGGGAATTCAAATCCTCAATTTTAGAAGCGTCTAGTCGTGGAGGTATCGTGATTGAAAAACAAAATGGTATTTCATTATTATAAATATTGTAATGGTTTAGATCTGGTTTGGATATATTCTGTTTTTGATTAGTCATTTTAAACAATACTATCCGTGATAGATTCTTATCTGCTTTTTTGAAAGTAAGTTAGGGTCTTACATTTTTATGTTGTATGCTTGTTTATATTTATTCGTTACAACGTAACAGTTGTACATATTTGCTTAATTTCTAAACTTAGAAGTGTTCCCTTAATTGAGAGGGATGGAAGGATGTGCACTGATTTTCTCTGTGAAATTGATAATTGTATTTATTTCAAAGAAAAGGAGCGTATTAAAAAAATGAATTGTAAGTGTTTAAAATAAATATCAAAGTACTCACCATGATAGTAAAAGCTATCTACTTGTATGACGAATAAGTTTCTTGCTTTTTGTAGTGTGCAAGTAGATTTGTTTGGTAATATCCTAGAAATCGGAATGCAATTTTACATATCTATCATCAGCACACACATATATTTATTACTATTTATATATATCAATATAATTAGTAGGAAGTTGATGAATGCGGAGAGTAGGATAAAGACATATTTAGGTGTAAACGATAACTTTTTTTATAATAATTTTTGGGGAACAGGAATAAACAGTGACAGAAAAATCAGGTGGGGATAATTGGATTTTGAGGTTTACTTTGAAAAACCTGATGTTTAAATGAAGGAGAAACTTGTTTTCTTTAATAGTTTGATTTGAAAAGAGGTTCGAGTGTGTATAAAGAAATTTGAGTGTTCACTTTTTTAATAACCTGATTAAGATTGATAAGTAGGTAAGGAGGGGACCACCTCTAACGAAATAACTATTAATTAAGAAAAGAAACTATTTAATTTATATTAGTAGGAATTAATGGTGTGTAAAATAATCTCTTATAAAGTCATGAAGGTATTGGCGCTTTTTATTTTGACAACTTGTACTGTGATTTTTCCAATATTAACTTCTGAAAATGAAAGTAAAAGAGGCCAAATAAGTAATGAAGAGTTTGCTCTTTCTGTAAACAAAGGGAGAAGGAAACATACTTTACTAGACGTTGGAGTATTCGTATTTGTTACTTCATAATCCAGATGTTAATTTTGAAGGGATTGATATGAAAGGATATACAAATTTCCTAGGTCAAATGCTACAAGAGAATACACAACTAAATGGGAATCGCAGATTAAAAGAAAACTTAAGCAAGTTAGAGCCATTATTAGTATAATTACATCAAATGATTGATAATAAAGTAACTCAAAATAAATTTGAAAATTTAATATCTAACTTGATTGCAGCGAAAGACAACTGGAAAATGGTAAGAATGGATGTACTTGTATTAAAAGAAGAGATAAAAATGTTAAATTATACTTTATCAAATTAACGAGCTGGTGGATTTTACATTCATGTTAGAGGGATTGAAAACAAAATATTGTTTAGATAATTGTTATAAGTTACAAACAATGGAATGGTAACGATTATGATGAGTTTAAGCTGGGAGATTACATGTATTAAAGATAATATTAATAATGAGTAGAGGAATAAACATTTACAACAGCAAAAATTATTTATCATCTAAAGCATGATCTAGTAATGATGTTATTATCGAAGTCATATTGTCGATTATCATGAAAAACTCAACAGACACAACTTTATAACATTTGTTATAAAGTTGTGTCTGTTGAGGCAATAAATTGTTGAAGCTATCCTCTAAGTATTTCAATTCTATTTATCGTATTATATCAAATTCATGCAATCTATCAAAAATCTAAAAATGGTTTTTTGTTATACTTTGTTGAATGGAAATAAAAAATGAAATGTAGGATGTATAAGTGCTTAATACTATTCAAATTTGTCATGATGAGTTTAATATGATTTATAAAAATATTTTGTAAATATCGCATCCAGTATTTGTAGGGGGAACAGAACATAGTCTAAACATTTTTGTTACGATTCAATTCTATTTATATTAATTCTTGTTAAGAGGGTTATACAAAATGTGTTTAGTCTAGTGGAATTTGTGGCAATGAGAAACCCCAAGACGCACCGACGGTCACCTTGGGGTTCAGGAAGATAATACACTTGAAAATAGATTGTTAAAAAGTTATGGTATAGTGTTTGCTTGACAAACTTACTTATAGCATACAACTAGTTGTATGCTATATAACGAATTATGAATTATGCAAAATTGCATATTGTTATCGTCTGAGGTTTATATGGGGAAAATGTAGAATGTTTGTGTAGTGGAAACAATTAGTTAAAAAGAGTGATATGGCTGTATCTAATAAAAAAAGGGCAAAGAAGGCGTGGGGTATTAGGAGTCGAAAGGTAATTTAATAGATGTGGGGACTTTAAGCAGAGGTTCTTAATGATGGTAAAGTAAGAACCTATACGGTTAAAGCGATATCGCAACCATTTGAACAAATTTCTATAGGTTATTGGTGATTTGGGGGAATTTTATTTTAGAAAATACTTTTGATAATCTGAGGTTAAAAGATGTAAGAGGGAAAATTATTATTAAATATTTTTCTTTGGCAAGGTCATTTTGGATTGTCTAAAGCACTTTGAGTGTATAAGATATGCATAAAGTAAATTGTAATGTATGGTAAATGGGAGAGAGTAAAGAATTACTTGTATAGTGCGAATAATAGCAATGAAGGATAGAACACTTGAATCATGTAAGTACGATAAATTGGGTGAATATATGGAGTTTTAGGTTAAATTATTAATTAATCGAGTACGGATTTTTAATAAATTCGTACTGGTGATGGGGGATATAGTAGTGAAAATATAGAATTTTTCATTAGAGACAATTCTTTTTAAGTAACAAATGTAATATGAATACATTTTTAATGTGACATGTTATGTTTACTTAGAGGGGATTGTTTTTTTATGAGTAAAATTATAAATATTTATAATTTTGAAATGAGGACATGTAGGGTTTTTATTTAAACTTTTAGTGTAACTGTACAATTGTATTCACAAATATATAATTATGTGTACAATAGTATTGATGAATGATTCTTCCTCTTTTACAAAGTTGTTACAAAATGGTAGAGGAGGATTTGAATTTTGTGTTGTGTACTCATTTGCTGATTGGGAGATGAAAATTAAGTTTAAGTGTTATTATAATGATTTTGTATGAAAAATAAAGGATAAGAGATTCGTACAAACAAAGATATGTATTGTAGGGAATGGAAAATCACTTGTTTCTATAAAGTGAGGGATTGAATGTATATATAGTTGTGAAATGTTTTCAAAAAAGCTACGTAACATGATTATGAGAAACGTAGATCGTGCAATGTGGGAGGAGTAGTAGGAGAATGGATATAAAAATTACACGTGAACAATTCGCATACAATGCAATTAAAGAAAAAATATTAAATGGGATATATCCTGTAGGTATGCATCTTGTAGAGCAAAAGCTTTCAGAGGATATAGGGGTGAGCCGTACACCTATTAGAAGAGCAATCATGAAGTTATCTTCTGAACAATTTGTGATATTTCATAATCGGCATGGGGCAGTTGTGAATGCACATACTATATCTGCACGGGATTATATCGAGATGTTAGAAATTAGGCACTGCTTTTTGCGCCTTAGTATTGAAAAAGCGAAGCAAAAGAAACTTGCTTTTAATATTAAAGAGTTACGAGAAATTCTCGCACAACAACGATTAGCGATACAACAAGATAATGTAGTAGGTTATTATGAATCGTTATGGAGAGCATATACAGTCCTATTATATCCCGTGAAAAATCAGCATATGCTCAAAATATTAAATGATTTAAAAGAAAAATTTATGGCACAATGTATTACAGAAATTTATCAAGAACAAAAAGAAGCTTTGGAACTAATTCTTCAAACTAGAGAGAAGATTGTAGAATATCTAGCAGATTTTCAGTATGATGAGGCATTAAAGTTGATAGAAGATATTAGATGGAATATTACTCGTTCTTTAATTTTTTGAGAGTATGGTGAAAAGTATTGTATGAGTCGTACTTAAGGCTGGAAAAGGAATGTGAGATAGGGATTTTGAATGATAATATGAGCGGTATATTTTTGGAGGAAGCTGTAAACGTAATTTTAAAATATTATAAATGTAATGCTATTTAATTCGGATATTTACGGTATCTGAATTTTTTTAGTAATTGAAAAGGAAGTGGTAATACGAAAACAAGGAACAGTATGTATTTCGTAATTAAATTTGAGCCACTTAAAAGTAGTGACGATCACACATACTTTGAGAACATATTTTAATACTGTACAGGCTTGATATGGAGCCTCTACGGGCATGAACACTTTGCGAAAGTGTACGGTAGGCAAAGATTTCGCACCATTGAAATGGTATCATGCCCGCCTCTCCATATAAAGCCGATTTGGTTTTGTGTAAAAAAGTATTCACAAAGTTAAGGTAGCTTAGTTGTGATTTGTCTGAAAAACTTGATTTGAGAGGTTTGGTTTTTCTATGGAAGGTGATTTCTTATTATAAAGTTCATAGCGTTAGCGACTGCCGTTCGCATCGAGTTGCATTTATTAACGCAGCAGTTTCCCTACTTGTTTGCGTTTTTTTGTACTTCTTAAAAACCCATATTGTCCCCAATGCCTCTCAAATATTTTTTGTATTACTTCACTTATTACACTTTATTTTCTTTAAATATTGAAACTTTACACATTCTTTTTGGGGGATATCTGTTTTTTTGTGAATCAAGTTCTTTTTTCAGCTCTTCATTTTGTATTGGGAATGAACGGGGGGATTTTTCGTAACCTCTTTTACAAACATATTTTCTTCTCGTGTCAGTTGAACTTCAATTATTTTAAACTGACGATTATAGACTTTTTCTACTCATAAACTGAATCGCCTACCTTTCTTAACCTAGCGCTCATTTTAGAACTCTAAGGTGTAAGCGAACGAATTTATAGTTGTACGGTGCAATCTATATTCTATAATAGAATATAAAAACGAATCAAATGATAAAAAATGTAATCCTTTACAGTTTATTTAGTGTTCTATATGTAATACAGTGAGTAACTGTTATGCTATGAATCTTTTTTTCAATACAGGCTTGTGGGATTTTTGATAAAATACATATTTAAGAGAGGAATATAATTTTAGATAAAATATGCATGCATAAAATGAGAAGGAGATGGTTATGGTGTCAAGGGGCTTAATGATAAATTTTCCGGCAGAAGGACATGTAAATCCAACGATTGGGTTAGTAAGTGAGCTTGTGAGAAGAGGAGAGCAAATTGTTTATTATTGTGAGGATACATATGGGGATAAGCTCAAAGAAACAGGAGTTGAATTCCGAGGATATAAAGATTTATTACGGGAGTTCAGTGTAGAAAATAGAGTAAAATATATGTCTGACGGTGAAGAAATACTATTACGATTATGTAAAGCCGTAGAAAGAGCATTTCCAGTGATTTTACAAGAAATAATAAATGATAAATTTGATTATATCATTTATGATAGTCATTTTTTATTAGGACAAATGTTAGCTAGAAAATTAAAAATACCAGCAATAGGGACATGTACGACTTTTGCTATGAATGAAAAAATTCTAAAGGATTTCCCTCTAGGATTTTCTGAGGGGGATAAAGGCTCAACAAAAATGAAACAGTGTAAAAAAATTCTCGAAAAAGTAATGGTTGAAAATAATCTTCAAAACTTTAGTAGTTTCGAAGAAATTATGAAAAGTATATTGCATTACCATGGAGAGATGCAAATAGTATTTACGTCTGAAAGTTTTCAACCCTTTGGAAAAGATTTTAATGATAGTTTTAAGTTTGTAGGACCGTCAATTAGTGAGCGTAATGAGGATATTCAGTTGCCCTATGAAGCCTTAGAAAGGGGGGGAGATATAATATACATTTCAATGGGAACAGAAGTGAATAATCAACCAAAACTTTATAAGGCGTGTTTTCAAGCTTTAAAAGATTTACAGGTTAGTGTCATTATGTCTATTGGAAAAGAAATGAAATTAGAGCAACTTGGGGAGATACCTGGAAATTTCAAGATTTATGAGTATGTACCTCAGTTAGAAATTTTAAAAAAAGCGTCTCTTTTTATTACACATGGAGGGATGAATAGCGTTAGCGAAGGGCTATATTTTGGTGTCCCTCTAATTGTCTTACCTATTGTAAATGATCAACCTTTGGTTGCAAAACGAGTAGAAGAACTTGGAGCGGGAATCGTTTGTAATTATAAAGATATTACATCAGCAATATTATCAAAAGCGGTCGAAGAAATATTAACCAATAGTAAATATAGAGAAAATAGCCGTAGAATAGGAAAACAATTCAAAGAGTCTGGTGGTTTTCAAAAAGCAGCGGATGAAGTTCTTCAGGTTATCAAGCGGGAGTAAATAAGGTGTGATTTTTTTAAAAATAAGTTTTATCGCACTATGTACATGGCAGATAATGTGATTACTTAATAAGTGGCAGATGCTGGATTATAGGGTAATGTGTTCTTTTATTTTCTAGTGTGGCGTAAAATATAAAGGAGAATGATGTTACGAGGGAAAATACATAAAATGAATGAAAACTTCAAATTATATAAACGCTGTTTACTTTCAAGCTGTATCTCCATATGTATTAAATAATGTGGCAGAATATAGAGGTACTATTAATAATAATGGATATGATGTTGTAAAAAGTACGTTGATTACAATTTGGGATGTTATTTCAGCGGGAGATGTCATATAGGTGTTTGAAGATAGAACGATTTGATTCGATTAATATTGCATATGTGGACTAGATGTTAAAGATCATTGTGTTGAATGAATTTAATGTTATTTTTGATGATGAGCTAGGAAACACTACAGATTAGAATGGTCATTCTTAGTAATTTAGAACAACTATAGAGATTGAACAATTTTATTTGAGTGGATTTAATTCAAGAATGCGCTGAATTGTGGAATCTTGAATTAACTCATTTTGCATTAAAAAAATCAATTCATGTAGAGGTATCACTTAGTTTATAAGAGTTCAAAATTTATGTGTGAAAAGCAATCGATTTCAGATAATTGTATTTTGCAGAATGACAGTATCGGGGATTAGAGTGTAATCAATTAAAAATACCCACTATAAAATATTGATTAATTTCTATGTAAATATCTTATATGAATGTTTATCTAAATATAAGGAGGAGAACATGAGGGATATGTTAATATAATTTTTAGATAGCTGTATTAGTATATTAATTTAAAAGGAAAAAATAGTGTATATAACTCATCATATAATTAGGGTAAAATAAAAAGATATTCTTCTATAAGAGAAAGAAGGGAAATAGAGCGATGCAAAAAAAGAATGTGAGAATAAAAGATAGGATAAACTTTGAGAAAGGAAGTAATCTAGTAAATCCAAAAAACTTGGTGGAAATCCTTCTTAAAAATAATAAAAAAATAAGAAGAGGATGGGAGAGGGGTTTTGAGCTGAAATGCAATCTAATGGATGAAGCGCCTTCAAGAAATGATAGTATGATGAGTAGTGTAGGGTATCATTTTAAAAAAGTGAAAAATAAAAAAAACGGAAAATGTAATCTTTTGATTACATCTACATATCGGAAAAAGATAAATGATAAAGAGTTGGAAACTATTACGTGGAGATGGAATGGTTCACAGGTGTATGGGTTTGGGGTGAAATTAGATCGCTATGAGAGTGATTTGAAAATAATGGAGGATAATGAAACTTATAAAGTTGTTGAATTGTGGGACGAGGAATTTTATCCATCTATAGAGGGGAAATATTATTTTACATTTAAAAACTATTATAGTGATGGTACTGCAAAAAATTATGAATATGTATACGATGACAAAACAGGGGAAATTCAATTAGAAGAACAGTATAATAGTTTATTTCCTCTAGAACCAAAAGCAGGGATGATTCAAGATGGACATAGATTTAAAAAATGGGATATAGAGACGTGTTTCCATACAGAAGAGACGGTGAGTTATGATGTAAAGTTTTATACAATAAGGATGCGTTTTAAGGGATTATCCTCTTATATATTGAATCAAATAAAAGGTTATAAAATTTCTATTAATGATGGGGAGCCTTTCATTTATGATAGCTATTTGATAGATGAGCAAGGAGAATTGGAAATAAAATTATCCGATTGTCAAAAAATTGATATAACAACGTTTTATAATCATATAAAGATGTGGGCTGTTACAAAAGATGGAAGTATGACTTTTATATTCGAGGGATATACGACTGAGGAAGATTACATCATTGGATCTAATGGATATGCGTATGATTCTGATATTGGTTATGTTAATCAAGATTGGATGAGTAAACTTTCGAGTGAAAAACATATAAGTGAGTTGTCAATACCAGGAACACATAGATCCATTGCACTTTATGGCTCTACAGAATTCGATGAGAATTGGACGAGGAATCAAAGAATGACAATTACTACACAATTAAAATCGGGAATTCGATATTTTGATATTCATGCTCGTCGTACAAAAAATGGATTTGCGATGCATCATGGACAAGTGTATCAGCACTTGGAACTTGAGGATGTTTTAGACCAAATGTGCTCTTTTTTAAAAGAATGGCCCGATGAAGCAATTTTGATGAAATTAAAAGAAGAATATATAGCTGATGTCGGATCGGAATCTTTCGAACAAATTTTTACAGATTATTGGAATGTATATAAATCTTATTTTTGGGCCCCTACTTCTAATAACCCTAGACTAAAAGAGGTGAGAGGGAAAATTATTCTTATTACAGATTTTGCTTCGGTACGTTCATTTGGAATTCCTTATACGAATTTGTGTATACAAGATGCGAATAAAGTAAATTGTAATGTATCCGAAATGTATGGAAAATGGAAGAAAGCAAAAGAACATCTACATAGTGCGAATAATAGCAATAGATCTATGATTTATATAAATCATTTAAGTGCCGATAGTTCAGAAGGGTTTGGAAATGTTTTGAAAGGGGCGCAACCATGGTTTGTTGCAAGCGGTTACAATTCGCGTGGTACAGGTACATCTCCTGAAAAATCTTTAGATAAAGATTGGGGGAACAAATACTTAGATTACCCAAAAGAT
Organism: Bacillus cereus group sp. BfR-BA-01349; assembly: GCF_022663795.1. Lineage (NCBI taxonomy): Bacteria > Bacillati > Bacillota > Bacilli > Caryophanales > Bacillaceae > Bacillus > Bacillus cereus group sp. BfR-BA-01349. The sequence continues at coordinate 126,839 of NZ_JAKUGE010000005.1, read as the reverse complement.
ATTGGGGGAAATATATTATATAAGGGCACGAACCTAATGACTACAGAATGTACTAAGAGACTAGGTTTACAACATGTCGGAATTATCGTTGCGGATTTTCCAGGAAAAGGATTGATCGATTGCGTACTTAAATTAAATTTGAAATATTCGAGTAGTTAGATTACAATCCTTCTTGTGAATAGAAAGGGTGTAATTAAAATTAGATTTACTGGGGAGTTATACCTGAAAAAGCACTATCGAATTGAAGTAAAGAGGTAACTATGATGCAAGTATAGAAAATAGCATGGTGTACGATGCTGTATGGATAAAAACAGAATTCGGATATGAATTTATAGCTTCAGATGAGACGATATGTAATGGAGATAAGGTTCAGGTATATATCCTTGATAAAGGAGAAGAATTTCCAATTGCGAGTCATATAATTTCAATTTTAAAAAGCAAACATATCAGATGGTAAATACACCATGACATCAACTGTAATTCATACAAATGTAGTAGATCTATCTAAACCGTCTAGTCGGAATGTTGTGTGGTCTTCATGGAAAAGAATACAAATTGAAGGCGAGTGGAAGTTTGAGTATATAAGTTTTGGGGCTGCATATCGAATTGTGAACTTTTGGAATACAAATTTGGTATTATACATGAGAGTGGAAAAGGAGAGAGGGGTAAAGTTCAAATGTCCTATTTAAAGTAAGAGGGTATTTATTTTAAATGATGAAAAAGGTTTCTAAATAAGTTGTAATAGAAGTATGAGACTACACTGCATTTTTATGATATTTTATCCTCTGTAACATAATTTCATATTTTTGTTACAGAGGATTGTTTATGCTTTTGTGAATATCAATTCGCTACTTGAACAAAGGTGGAAATCGGATGTCATTCTATTTTCACTAATATCTATTAGGGTTTTCTGTTTTTCTTTGAAACAAAGTGTCATCAAATTGCCGAACTCGATTGACAAAGTAATAAGTGTCAAGCTGTTTGTCTTTATAGATTACAAAAGGAATTCTTCAATGGTGTATGCATAAAAAGTTATAAAGGAGGAGTGTTTAGAAAAGAGTATAGCCTTTTGTGTAATAAAAAAAGGGGGGCTCTACATTGAGCGCCTTTCTAATAATAATATGGCATAGGAGAAGTTAGGAACACACTTACATAATATCACATTTTGAATTTACTAAATTCGAGGGATTTTCTTGCGATTATATATTGTTAAAAAGAAAAGCTGTTCTGATTAGAACAGCTTAATAATGGATTTACATTCGAAGAAATAACAATTGGTAAACGGCTAATTTTATATTATGACAGTAATTAATAAAAAGAGTCTGTCCAATAAAAAAACGCTATAATATGCGGTGGATGTTTAGTCTTAGATGATAAAAACCACTACGGTTGTTTTGTGATTGGAATTTTGTAATAACATATGATGTTAAAAACAAAAAAAGACTTCAATCTATGTTGGTCGGTTATAATTCGTATGCCCTTATCAATGGAAATGTTTTTTGTATGGATAATCTATTAGTTTGTATACAAAAGAAAAGACCCAATCATTATGAAGGTGTCTTTTCTTTCAGCTTAATATTTCTTTAAATAAATAGAGGTGAACCCCTTTTGTTTCTGTGGAAACAAAACCTATAAAGCAAGAATCATCTTTGCATTTAAATTGTTAGTACACTCAATAAAAGGAAGCGAGGTGAATCTTTAGATAAACATTATGTCAGTAGTGCGATTGACATATTACGCTTTTAATAAGAGAATCAGCTTTATAAAATGTATCCACATTCATAATCTTACTACATTTATTATATTGATGGTAGACATTCTATTGATTATGCATAATTGCATAATCAATAGAATGTCTATGGGATTTTACTATAAAAACATACTGAGATTAGTTGTGTATACTAAGATATTTATTCGTAATATGATTTTTTATATAGTAGCAGTGAAGGAGGTGGGAATCGATAAGTGGAAGGAGAAAACTACAAACTCATACTTAGAGAAATCTTCTAAAACACATGGTTGCGTTGAAAATCAGTATGGGGAATTGTTATTGATTCATTTATAATGTACCTAAACAATGTATATCCATAACTGAAATTAAACACTCTATTTTGATTGGATTTTCCGATTACAGGAAGTGTGATTAAAAGACTTCACTATGGACGAAATCATATTGCAGGTTATTACGATAAATTAAAAACACCAATCTATAAAAGGGGGCATAAATTGGTGTCTGTTGAAATGTAATTGTTTCCTGTCTATTTGATTTTTTACATCTAGGTATGATTATCGGTATAGAGCGTTTTAAAGTTTTTTTAATACCAAATTGAATGTATATAGATGAAAATGTGCAACGAAACGGGTACATTGTATCAGAAGTTAACTGAATTCCGAAAAAGTATTCAAATTGTATACAATTTGTGGTAGTATCTTTGTTAAGAGGTAATGAAATGTAATATGCATATAATGTATTTAGCAAAGGGATAGGAAATAGACAACAAAAGCTAGATTTACTCATTATATACCTCTACCAATATGTATAGTTGTCTTATTGTCTATTTATAAAACGAAAAGGGGAAGAGTTTTATGTAACTTAAGAAAGTGTACAAATGTTTAACAATTACAGCGATTTTAGGACAACTTACTGAAATGGAAGGTTGGTCTAAGCAAATTGCAGTGAATCCTTCCACGGCAGCTTATTTAAGTGCGAATGTAAGGTATCATAATGAGGGGACTGCACCTGTATATGATTTAAGACCAATTTCGAATTTTGTGTTAAGAAATTCGGGGGTGTCTATTGCGACAGTTACTGCCAATGGAAATACCATTAGTAATAGTTTAGCGCCTGGTGCTATATATCCTGCGAAAGGGAAATCTCCTATCTTTTTAGGACAAGCGAATGAGTCAATAACAGTTAAAATGGAGGTTATTAGGGAAACCTTGGATAAAATTCAAAATGGTAGTGAAATTGTAAATGTTGAAACAACGAAAAATAAAGGAACCTATCAAAAGCTCGATGAGGCTGGTCAACCGGTAGCTAGAGGGGAATGGTCTCCTATTCGAACGAATGTAGATGCAGTATCAGGTTCGTTAACCTTAACTCTTGGAGCTGTTAAAGAAAGTTTAGAGCGAGCGGATCCTGAAGATAAGACACCAGAGATTACTGTGAAAGAAGCGATTAAAAGAGCATTTGGTACAATTGAAAAAACGGTAGGCTGACATACGTAAATTAGGATGGAGAAGAGATTATTATAGATGAATCTGCGGTGAATATTATTCTAGATGCAAATACTAAAAAAGAAATCGAAGCGCAGTTAGCAAATATGCAGGATAAGAAATTATACAATGTTAAATGGAAACGCGGTATGAAAATGACCCTTCATGTGCCGGAGGCTTATTATGATTTTGAAACACAGGATAATACATATATACATTGAAGGATAGTGGTCATAATTCAGGAAAAACTCACGGTTATGAGAATGGTAATAGTGCCCCTTCTTATGCAAAAAGAAAATTTAATTTAAAACCTTATACCAGTTATACGGCCAAAGCATATGTGATAGCAGATAGGGGAACGAGTACCGAAGCGACTTTCTTTGTAGGAGACCCTGATGTAACAGGAAATGGAGGACGCGGAGCGAAAGTTCGTGGGAAAATAGAAGGTGATGAATGGAAACTCTTTGAATTTGCATTTAATACTGGCTCTAACCCAGAATTTTTCAAAGAATTAGGCTTTAAAACAGTTGGAAAGGGAAGATTACATTTTGATGATGTGTCTGTGACAGAATGGAAAGAAACTGAAAATATGCAGCAGGCCCATGCCGTAAAGAAATTTACAAGTTCGCTACAAGGAGGCCAATATAAAGTAAGTAATATTGTTCTACATAAGTTTCCCAATGAAAAAGCTCGTTATCAAGTATAAATAAACGGCCAACAACCTGTTTATATTCCTGCTTCGGATATAGTAGATCAAAATGGAGGAAGAACAATCAAGTTGAATTCACTGGGGAATGAAATTAAAACGTCTGATAAAAGTATAGTACAAGCTGTAAGTACAGAAAGTGAAATAGAACGTAAAGCTATTCCGCAATTTCTGAAAGTTGTAAAGTTGAATCTTAACTCTAAACCGTGGCTCTATGGTTTCACAAATAACAACGGTCTTACTGCTAAATATAAAGTAGTGAACACAACGAGGAATGTTATTCATAAAATTACAGATGTGTGGAGTGGAAGTAAATTAATAGGTCCTAATAGAGAAATGAATCACTATGAATTTGATATGTATCGCGAAGAAAATTATGAGTTTGTTGTAACGGTGGATGGAAAAGATTATGTTGTTTTTGAATTCAAAGGCAAAGAGTTACCATTTGAAAATGGGGGAAAAAGACCTTTCCGCTTCAAAAATTTTTACTAAGCAACAATCAAATTAAATCCAAGGTAGAAGATAGAAAATATTTATTGTTTTAATGTGAAATGTAGCATTCCGAATCAAATAGTAGTATTATCGTTAACTGTATACTAGGATTTACGGAAAGGTCTCGGTAATGTAACCTAATGAAAATGATGGAAGTACCAGTGAGTTTGATTTATACAAAGACTCATGGTGAACAGGAGAATCGTATATACTGGTAAAGAACACCAGATGTATTTCTATCGTGTCGTTGATTGTGAAGGAAATATAAATGATGTTGATTTGAAAAAATGTAGTAAGAATAAGGCTGCAATCTTTAAGAAAGTTTTGCGGTCTTTTCTAGTTTTAAATTCTTGTGAAATCGTGTGTTTGAAGAAAGTGAACACCGTAAGGCAGATATCGTGTCTTACTCACATCGTAGAGTAAGACCATTGTTTCATTATAAAACTTTAAAAATGTATACGTCGTAAGTTTGGATGTAATCATTTCATTCAGCTAAATCTATTCTTGTAGGAGTAGAAGAGCTATGTATAATAAAAAAAGAACAGGTTGATTTACAGGATGTTTGTGCAAAATTAAAAATAACTCTTTCATCAAGTATTTGGAAGGTAGCCATTATTTGCTTCAGAACCTTTTTTAGAATAGTGGATAAGAATTTTCAAAGGTTTTTTGATATCTAACATCTATAGAATGAGTATTTCTTTTTTGATGTGGATGAACATATATCAGTTGGGGGTAGTAAAGATGAAAAAAACTAGTTTAATATTTGGAATGGTAGTTATATTGGGATTTGGTGTGCATAGTAAGGCTTATGCACATGAAGGGCAATCTTATCAAATTATACCGAAATGGTCTGCAGAAACAAAGCATAAAGAAGGGCAAAATTCTCATTTGTGGATTGTAAATCGATCCATAGATATACTTGAATACGATTATAGATTAGTGCAGCGATGGCAAGTGGAAATCATAAAGCAATGGAAATATGAATTAGAACAAGGGCTTTATCAAGCTGATTATAAAAATCCATATTTCGACAATTATACATTTTCTTCTCATTTTTATGATCCAGATACGAAAGAAACGTATATTCCATTGGCCAAACAGGCAAATGAGACAGGCGTAAAATATTTTAAACTGGCAGGTGAATATTATAAGCAAAAACGAATGGCGGATGCGTTTTTTCACTTAGGATTATCTCTACATTATTTAGGTGATGTGCTTCAACCGATGCATGCAGCAAATTTTACAAATCTATCATTTCCACAAGGGTTTCATTCAAAATATGAAAATTTTGTTGATTCAATAAAAGATCAGTATCGAGTGGAAGATGGAAAAGGCTATTGGAATTGGAAAGGACACGATCCTGCTGAATGGATGCAAGCAGCAGCAGTATATTCAAAACAAGATTTTACGGATATTGTAAACCAGGATACAAAGGAATGGTTTTTGAAAGCGTCATTTTCACAGCAATACGCAAATCAGTGGCGAGAGGCGGTTACGCCTGTAACAGGGAAGCGGTTAATAGAGGCACAAAGGATAACTGCTGGATATATTAAATTATGGTTAAATACATACGTTAATGATAATTATGGTAATGCTGATTAAGATCTTATGACTCGAAAAAAGAAAGACGCTTAAATTATGAAATATTGAGATGAAAAGTCTCTTGGCAAAGTAGCTTTTAAACAAAAGGGGATTATGAAAAAAGTATTGTTTTGGACCTTATAATAATAGTAATACCTAAAAATATCTCAAAATTCAAAAAAGTTCAAAAATAGTATTCAAATTGTATACAATGGATGGTATAGTGAATATACTCAAAAGTATCAAATATTAAGCAGAATATATTTTCTGTATGGTTTAGTGAAGGATAGTTGATATATGTACTTTTTGAGAATATTGGAAAAGGGGGCGAAATGAAAAGGAGGCAAGTATACCTAAGAGAAAAGATTTGAAGGGGGAAACTTGCAGCATTTTACAGAAAAAAAGGGGGGGATAATTTCGGGAAATATTTACAAGTATTTAACAGTCACAGCATTACTAACACAACTTGCAACTTTTCCAACAGCATCTTTAGCAGAAAATGAAACACGGTCCGAAAGTATAAGCAACAAAAGTGAACAAAATAGTGTTAATGGCCTAATGGGACAATATTTTACAGATGATGCATTTTCTCAATTGGCATATATTCAAGTAGGTGAGAATAGTGAACTAATGAAGAAAAACAAAATGCATGAAGATGAAAAAAGTATTCAATCTGTAAGGTGGTTAGGGAAACTGAAACCTTCTCAATCGGGAGAATATCAAATTTCTACATCGAATGATCAAAATGTAATATTGCAAATTAATGGTGAGACAATCGTAAATCAAAAGAGCGCAGATCAATCTATTAAGTTAGAAAAAGATCAAGAGTATGAAATTAAAATAGAGTTCCAAAATAAAGATAATAAAGAGTTGCAATTGTTCTGGGCTATGAATCAATCTGAAAAAATAAAAATTCCTGGTGAAAATATCATGTCACCTGATTTTTCTGCAAAGGTAAATGTACCTGATAACCAAAAAGATCAGAAATTAATACCAGAAAGTAACCTATTCGATAAAAAAGGACAAGCTCGACAAGCACCTATGTTGGTAGATACGGATAAGGATGGTATACCGGATGTTTTGGAGGAAAATGGTTACACGTTTAAAGATAATCAAATTGTTCCATGGAATGAATCCTTTGCAACCTTAGGATATAAAAAGTATATATCGAATCCGAGAAGTGCAAGAACAGCGGCTGATCCATATACAGATTTTGAAAAAGTAACAGGGCATATGCCAGCGGCAACAAAAGATGAAGCAAAAGATCCACTTGTAGCTGCATATCCTGCTGTAGGGGTAGGGATGGAGAAATTTCATTTTTCGCCAAATGAAAATGTATCAGAAGGAACTTCGGGTACGAAAACAAAAAGCGTAACAGATACAAGTACAACATCAAATAGTGTGGATCTTGGTGGGAAAATCGGATTTACAGGAGGAGAAAAATCAGCGTTTAGTTTTGAATTTTCTCCAAAGTATACGCACTCCTGGAGCAATAGTACTTCAGTTCAAAATACAGAGAGTGAAACTTGGTCTAAACAGATTGGTGTTAATCCCGCAGAAAGGGCATTTTTAAATGCGAATATTCGATACTATAATGCAGGAACCGCTCCAATCTATGATGTCAAACCAACATCAAATTGTGTACTTCAACATTCGGGAGCATCAATCGCGACGATTACATCAGGTCCAAATCAAATCGGCAATAGTTTAGCACCGGGGGATACATATCCGAAACGTGGACAGGCGCCCATATCTTTGAATACGGCAAATGAAGCAGGAACAGTTAAAATTCCAATTAACGGAGAGCAATTGGATAAAATACAATCCGGTGATGAGATATTAAATCTTGAAACTACGCAAAATAAAGGACAATATGCAACAGTAGATTCAACTGGAAATCCAACAACAGATCCATCAAAGCAGTGGGATCCAATTCGCACAAACATCGATGCTGTATCGGGGGCATTAACATTGAACTTTGGAACAGGAAAAGATAGTTTAGAACGAAGAGTGGCTGCAAAAAATCCAAATAATCCAGAGGATAAAACACCCGAAATTACAATTAAAGAAGCAATTAAAAAGGCTTTTGGTGCAAAAGAGAAAGGTGGAAGATTGTATATTATGGATCGAAATGGAAAAAATATTTGGATTGATGAATCTGCAGTTAACTTAATCGGCGATGCGAAAACCCAAAAAGAAATTGAAAATCAGTTAAAAAATATGCCGGATAAAAAAGTGTATAATGCAAAGTGGAAGCGTGGTATGAAAATCACATTACATATTCCAACTGCCTATCACGATTTTGAAGCCAATAGTGCAGGATGGTATTATACGTATAAGGACAATGGAGGATATACAGGACAAAAACGTGGTAGAATAGGTGAAAATGGAAACGGATACACAGTGAGAGACTTGGCTTTAAAACCGTATACAAGTTATACTGCGAGAGCTTATGTAAGAACAGGAGTAAGTACTGGAAGTAATGATGTTACATTTTATGTAGATAATAAAATTGGTTCAGGAAAAGGAGCGAAAACGTCTGGTAAAGTAACAGGAAACAAATGGGAAATGGTGGAGTTTTCTTTCAATACTGGAGGGAATCCAGAGTTCTTTTCTAAAATCGGTTTTCAAAATAAAGGGAATGCGCAATTACATTTTGATGATGTGTCTGTAACAGAGTGGGCACCAAGTGAAGATTTGCAAAAAGGGCACAGAGTAGAAACATGGCAAACCTCATCATCCAATCGTATTGACGGTGTTACATTTTCGAAATTCCCATCGGCAAAGTTAAGGTATCAATTGGAGATTGAAGGGACATTCACAGAGATTAGGTCAGATGCAGTAACAGATACGAATGGAAAGAGATATTTAAACTTTAATAAATTTAATAATAATCAAGGGATTGATAATTATAAAAAAATTGCAGTGTATGCAGTAGATGAGAAGAATGATCATCTAAAGATGAAATTGCAGGAAAATGAACCACAGCACCAATTTAAGAATTGGAATATCGTGAATCATGTGAATAAAAAATATGTGAATGGTGTTACATTCCGAAAAATCCCAACTGAAGCGGTGAATTATCAATTGAAAGTGAATGGTAGTTGGACGGCAATTAAACCAGGAAACACTGTTCAACCTGATGGTTCCAAATATCTTAATTTCCTTGAATTTAATGGTGGGTATGGATATGCAGAAAGTACTTCTATTGAAGTGTGGGCTGTAAATAAATCCAATAATACGAAGAAAACAAAAATAGCTCATTATAATAATAAAGAGACATTAGTGGCAACAGTTTCATCTAATTCTTCGCCATCGCCAGGGCAAAAAAATAGGTCAAGTCAAAACTTTACTATTAGTAATTTACCGGCTGGAACGAAAGGGTTGAAATGGGTAGTAGAACCAACAACGCCAGATTCGGTATCAAATATTCGATTTAAACTTATGCGTGATGTAAGTGGAGGTACAGATCCAGTTATTTGGAGTGATTTGTTTAATCAAAAAACAACAGATATTCAAACGAGTTCTAAATTTTATATTTCAAATCCACAGGGAGCGTCTAAAAACTTTACTGTAAAGGTATATGCGATTTCGAATTAATTAGAATAACCAAATGGAGACTGTGATAAAATTGGACCTTATGGGTGTTTGAAGTAAATTAGTTTTATTATAAAAAAAGTACTCAATTTTATGCGGTAAAAAAAGAATTGTCCTTAAATAATAGAATAATAAAGGGACAATTCTTTTATTATTACAACAGGAGGTAACATTTGAAAAGAATAGTAGAGAAATTTAAAAGAAATATAATAGTGAAAAAAGGTGTTATAACTTGTATTGCATTAAGTAGTGTATTCATACCAGATATCGCATTTGCTGCAACCCATCCAGGATATTCTTATGAATCAAATATTGGATATCAAAATAAAAATTGGATGTCTCAAGTCGAGGAGAATAAGAAAATTAGTGAAATTTCAATTCCAGGAACACATGGTACGATGGCACTGCATGGTGCGACTTTTATCGATGAGAATTTGACAAGAAATCAAACGATGACACTTTCTCAACAACTACATGCAGGAATCAGATATGTTGATATGCGTGTCAGACGTACAAAAGGATCATTTGCTATGCATCATGGGATTGTCTATCAAAAGGCGATGTTTGGAGACGTATTAAGGGATACAATTCAATTCTTGAAAGAAAATCCAAGTGAAGTGGTAGTAATGAGATTAAAAGAAGAGCATGATGCTGAAAGTGGTTCAAAGTCTTTTGAAGAAATATTTAATAGCTATAAAAATAGTAATGCTTCTTATTTTTGGGATCCGAATTTAGTACCTGATTTCGAAAGAAACAATCCCAAATTGAAAGATATTAGAGGGAAAATTGTTATATTGCAAAATTTTGAAGCGTCTAAACAATATGGAATATACTATGATACTTTGAATATTCAAGACGATTTTGAAGTAACCGGAGATTCAAATGGGCTGTATGCGAAGTGGAGCGCGGTTAAAAATCATTTATTAGCGGCGAATCTAGATCAAGGTAACGAACTGTATTTAAATCATTTTAGTGGAACTGGTGGCGCATCGTCGTTTATTAATAATTTCTTCCCTTGGTTTATTGCGAGTGGAAAGGATAGTAGAAGTACGGATGGGAATATAAAGTTGATTCAAAGTAATCCGACTAATAAATGGCCTGATTTTCCAAGAGGAAATAATGGTCAAGTGTATTATGGTGGAATTAATATATTTGGAACTGAAATGATTCAACGAAACGAAGTTGCGCATGCAGGGATTATTGCAGCTGATTTCCCGGGACCAGGTTTAATAGATAATATAATAAAATTAAATGAGATTGAGTCTAGTGAAAAAGAAGTACTTGTTGCAACGACTTCTTCAGAAGCAAGACCATTATCTGGTCAAAAAAATAGATCTGGTCAAAATTTTATTATTAATAATTTATCGAATGGAACAAAAGGATTGAAATGGGTAGTAGAGCCTACAGGAAACGAACGACCATCAAATATTTCATTTAATGTGATGATTGATGTATCTTTAGGTACAGATCCAGTTCGCTGGAGACAACTTTCTGATCAATCTAGAACAGAAGCGTACCAGCATTCTAAGTATTATATTGCAAATCCAAGCGGTGCAGAGAAAAAATTCACAGTAAAAATTTATGCGATTACAAATTAGGAGTAAGTCATTAAATACAATGGTAGGATTGAATAACAATATTGAATACTAAGCTTTATCAAATGCATATGTCATAGAGGCAAAAGGATCGAGTAGATTCTTTTGTCTTTTATTTATTAGGGAAACTAAAATCGAATGCGCATGAAATACAGGGTGTAGCAATAAAAAAATTTTTGATTAGAAGGATCAAAAAATCTTTTTTATGAACCGAACCTATGAATCTAAGTAACACGTATAATTCTAATAATTTTTAGCAAAAGCTTGAGTAAATGGCTCTTAATGTACAAACCTCAAGTTGTAAATCCAGTTTTTGCAATAATTAACAGTTGATGTTGTAATATCGATAAAAGTGTCATTTCTAATCGTTTTTATGCATCGTATAAGGAAATGAAAATATCAGTTTTTTCTTTGTTAGGGCAATTTTATTAATTTCCTGAAAAATAACTTTGAAGATTAGAACTGAAAATTTGTTTAAGTAGTAAACGTAGCCCATAAATATAAGATTGCAGTTTTTTTGAACGCGAAAGAGGAATTAAGTTACTTTTTCATATAAAGTCAGAAAAAACAGAATATTTACGCTGTTGAATGTGTATGCATCAAGGGGGCCGTTATATTAGAGGTTTTGATAGTCTTTATGCAAGGAAAATATGAATATGTTGTATTTCAGAGGCTCTTTACACGCTTAAAGCTTATTTGATATAAAGTATGTAGATGAGCCATGTCTGTAGTATACAGAATGAATTAATTGGATAATAAAACATTATTTGTAAAAGAGAGGAGGAAGAGCATTGAGGCAAGATAAAACGCCCTTGTTTTCTTTCTTAGTAAAGTATATAAAAGACAATCCAGTTCAATTCCATGTACCAGGTCATAAAAAAGGGGGAGGAATGGACCCGGAATTTCTTGATTTTATTGGTCAGAACACACTTGCTATAGATTTAACCTCGATTGAACCATTGGATGATTTAAATCATCCAACTAAAATAATTAAAGAAGCACAAGATTTAGCTGCGATCGCATTTGAAGCGGATTATACTTTTTTTTCAGTTCAAGGAACAACAACTATTATTATAGCTATGATAATGAGTGTTTGTGGTCCTGGGGATAAGATTCTTGTACCAAGAAATGTACATAAATCTGTTATGTCTGCAATCATTTTTTCGGGTGCAATCCCTATTTTTATTCAGCCTACATTTGATGTTACTTTAGGTGTTTCACATGGAGTTTCTATTGAAACTTTAAGGGAAGCACTGGATAATCATCCAGATGCTAAAGGTGTAGTAGTTGTAAATCCAACTTATTTCGGTTTTACAACAGATTTACAACAAGTTGTAGATTTGGTTCATAAGTATCATATACCAGTTTTAGTAGATGAAGCTCATGGTGCACATCTCTATTTTCATGATGATTTACCGATATCAGCGATGCAAGCTGGTGCAGATGTGGCAGCAACAAGCATTCATAAATTAGGAGGATCCTTAACTCAAAGTTCTATATTAAATGTTAAAAAAGGACTTGTAAACGTTCATAGAGTCCAGGCTATCCTTAGTATGCTTACAACGACTTCTACATCTTATATATTATTAGCTTCTTTGGATGTTGCTAGAAAAAGATTAGCAACAGAAGGGAATGAATTACTTGAAAAAGTAATTCATTTAGCCAAATCTGCTCGCAAGCAAATAAATCAAATTGATTATCTGTACTGTCCTGGAGCAGATGTAGTGATATTAAATACATTGAGTGGTTATGACCCTACAAAGATTGTAGTTTCTGTAAAAAAACTCGGTATTACAGGGTATAATGCAGAAGTATGGTTAAGAAAGCAATATAATATTGAAGTGGAGTTATCAGATTTGTTCAATATTGTCTGTATTATTACATTCGGAGATACAAAAAAAGAAGTTGATTTATTAATTTTGGCTCTTAAGGAATTATCACAAACATTTAAGTCTAAAAATTCTACTAAAAACGCTATTACAATGGACATGCCAAAAATACCTTCTCTTGCAGTATCACCTCACGAGGCTTTTTATTCAGAGATAGAGATTCTACCGATTGAAAAAACAATAGGGAAAATAATTGCTGAATTTGTTATGGTCTATCCACCTGGAATTCCGATTTTTGTTCCTGGAGAAATAATAGATGTTGAAAATTTATCATTGATTCAACGAAATGTGAAAGCTGGTCTACCAATTAAGGGTCCAAAAGATAGATCTATAAAAACGTTATGTGTAGTCAAAGATTCTTGAATAAACTATAACACGTAAAGTAGGTAGATATGAATGGAATTCCCAAAAGAAAAAATGTTAAAACGTATATTATCCCTGAAAAAAACTCTGATTATTACAGGAGAAAACTCTCATTTATAGTTGATAATTTCGAGGAGAATTTTAATTATAACCTGTATACAAAAATTCCAATTGTAACAAGGAAGGATTTTTTAGAAAATAGTCACTCGTTTAAAGACTCTTCAATACGAACATCTAGACTACATTTTAGTGGAGGTACACTAGGAAAGCCAAAGAAAATAAAGTGTGTTTTCAAGAAAGCTTTGGATTTTTCATACATTTCTAAACCTAGCGTGATAACAGTAGATAAGCCTCTGCCTATCTTGTAGACATTTAAGCGTTAAAAGAAGAAAAAACATATGTCCGAAGGAATAAAGCTAAGATAAGTTAGGTATCTCAATAATATAGTGGAACAAGATGATCAATTTATTAAGAAATATGTACGTTCTATGCTAGGATTCAAGTCTTTTGGCACAGCTACAGCCATTCTTGAAGGAGTAGAATCCATGAAAAAAGAACAGATGTACAGATTAGTCTGTTCAAAACCAGAAATGATTCATCCGTCAATTGTTTGGACTAACAGTATAAATAACGATTTCTGCAGGAAACCGGATTGTTCTTTGGAATGTATTCTTTATGTGTATCAGAACCTATCATTTTACTAAGAAAGTAGGAATATATATATGCATAAACTTACTATCCCTTTTATTGTATTTGGAGGTTTCTTTATATTAGTAACGAGTGTTTTTACGTTTTCTAACATATTTTCTAATACAACTGAACAAAAGAAAAGGCTATCCTTGCAACGTCAAAACTTAGAAAAAACAATGCCAAAAACCTTTGTTTATTTGACTGATATTGTGCCAGATGTCATTTTAGAAATGCGGTATTATAGCACATATAATTTTGTGGGGAATCGAATTGATTCTTATCATTTGCCTTTGGCTATTGTAACGAAAGATGCTGCCATGCAAGTAAAAAAGGTAAATCAGGAAATGAGAGAAAAAGGCTATACATTAAAAATCTTTGATGCATATCGACCACAATCTGCTGTGAATCATTTTGTTCGTTGGGCTAAAGATATACAGGACGTGAAAACAAAAGATATTTTTTATCCGCATGTAGACAAGGCAGATTTATTTACCAAAGGTTATATCACCAATCACTCTGGCCATTCTAGAGGAAGTACACTAGATTTGACACTTGTGGAATTACAAACAGGAAAAGAAGTAGATATGGGGGGCGCATTTGACTTTTTTGGTGAGGTTTCACATCATGGTACAAATCTTATTACTTCTAAACAAGCTGAAAATCGTTTAATGTTAAAGCAAACAATGGAGAAACATGGATTTAAACCCTATCAAAAAGAATGGTGGCATTACACATTAGCTAATGAACCTTATCTGGATACGTATTTCGATTTTGCTGTTGATCTCTATAAATAGATTCAACCCAAAACGATTCTTGAAATATTCAAGGATCTTTTTTTTTAGAACTGGAGATGCAAAATTAAGAGCAATAGGCGATTCAGTTTATGATTATCAATGTAAAATAGCTGCAGTTTAGCTGGTACTGGGAGATGAAAAAGAAGATTTTCAGGACATGAATTAACTACCTTGTATATTTTGGTTCTGTTATAAAGTTTGAAAAAATATTAACAAGTGGGGAAAATAAGGATGAATGTTTAGGGAGTAGTTAAAAATTGCTGAAGTTCCTTGGACGTTGAAAAATCGATATTTGACATGTTTATGATCTTGTTCAATAAAATTATTACGATGTTTAATGGTACAGTGTTTGGTATAGGGATAATAATCGTTTTTCTGTAGTTTTTTGAATGCACATGATAGAGGTGACGCTTTATCTGTTGTTAGAACTGCTGGTTCTCAAAATGTTTTGTTAGTCTTTTCAGAAAAGTATAATCAGCTTGATAATCACGTGTTTTTCAAAGTTGAAAGTCTAGTGTATGCCCATCACAATCAATGGCACGATATAAGTTACTTGGACTTTGATATACGTCTCATCGAAATGCCAAGCATGAAGTGCAGATTTGTTTTGCTTCTTCCAAATTTGATAGATTAGATTTCCATATTCATAACCGAGCGCATCATCGTTGTTTGATGAACTGAAACACCACGTTCTTTCAGGATTTCAGATATATCATGATAATTTAAAGAAAAACGATACTAGTAGCCAACGGTTACAAAATAATATCTTGTTCAATTACTGTCTTTTAAAGTATCATGCTCCTTGAATCATTTTTCTTCCATTATGAAGAAAGCTTCTGTGAATACAGAAAAAATTCAGAGGTTAATTCAAATTTTATTAGGAATCGGTTCGAACTAACATTAAAAAATGTATAGTAGCAATCGTTAAATTGTCTATATGAGTTAGATGTTTTTGATAGTCGTTAAAAAATGGGGTGTTTTGTAAGGTTCTTAAATGTTGTAGATGAGGATTTTATAAAAAAATAAATTCAAAAGTTAGAAGTGGATAGTGTACAAAATGAATACTGTTTATGTTATATTCATTATACTCGGAAGTTTGGATATTGAAACATTAGTAAAGAGTAGCGAATAGTATTGATGCTAGAATTTTTTTGAGAATGATAGTAAGGAGAGGGGATCAAAATAAATTAGAAATTGCTATTGGAAAATTCAAAAGAAAAGGTTTATGAAATACCTATATAAGCTCCGATTAATATTTTAACAATTGTTCGGGCCCTAATCTTCGAAGTACTCTTTCCAGAAATCGAGAAAGATGTTCTAGAAAAGAACTGACATTTTTATCTCCTTCTCAGAAAAGATTCCATAGTTTTGCATGATGAATACGGGGCATAATCCCATCACAATGTGTATGGGGAGTTTCATTTAAGACATATTGTAAAAAATGCTGAAAATAAATTGAATTGCAACAAGAAGCTTCTATATAATGTAGCCTACTATTTTTCATGTTAATCGCACCGAATAATGTAAAGTTGGCATGGCACCTATATGTAGGAAGTTGTTTTTGTTTCTCACGAAGAAATCAAGAAGTGTGTAGTGCGTAGCAATCTCGAATGTATGTTTTAGGGCTAATCCTTTCTTCGGCAGTTGTATTGGCAGTTAACAGCTGACGAACTTTGTTCTCCTCTACTGGAGACAAATATTGTGTATGTCCTAGTGGATAACGTCTTTTGAATAATCAATTCCATTGGAGTTGAAAATATGTACGTAAGAGAAACGACTGTCTGCATCTCCCTAAAACTGGAGATGCAGATGTAGCGGAGCTCCTCTCCAGAATTAAAAGAACAGCTATAAGGTGCTGTTTAAAAAAAGAGTTCTTGATTCTTTATTTTTCTTGGAATAAATCATGTGGAGTCAATCTATGTTTAGTAGTTATGTATAATTTTACTATTATTTATCCACCCCCCTTATTTTTTATAGTAAGCAGTATAGACACTTTTACTGTAGTTAAATCATCAATAGGAACTTATATTTCCATTATTTTAGATAAAACGAGGAGGAAATGGTTTTGAAAAAAATATATAAATGTTTATCCATTACAACGTTTTTGGCACAAATAGCAATATTCCCGAGTCCCTCTTTTGCTGAAAAAGATTTGGAAAGGAGTAACGAACAAAAGCGAATGTACCATGAACAAAAGAATGAGGAAGCGTCTACAGGATTGATTGGTCAATATTTTACAGATCATCAGTTTCAAAATTTGGCTTTTATTCAAGTGGGTGAAAAAAATATTTTAAGTAATAAAGAAAAAATAAAAGTTGATACGGCAAATGTGAAGTCTATCCGGTGGATAGGAAATATTAAGGCGGATGAAACTGGAGAATATGTGTTATCTACCTCTAAAAATGTTAACGTTATCATTCAGGTAAATGGTCAAACAATTGTAAATCAAACTGAAGAAATACAGGCGATACAACTTGAAAAAGATACAATGTATGAAATGAAAATAGAACAGCGAATTGAAGAGGGGAAAATAGAAGAAATTCAATTGTTTTGGAGTAAGGATCGAGGGGAACAAACGCTTATACCAGAAGAGCAGCTTGTATCTCCTGATTTCGCAAAAAAAACTGAAGTGATTGAAGATGAAAAGGCATTATTGTCAGATCAGAATTTCTTTGAATCTAGGCAAAAACGAGATACTGAACGTAAACGTATGGATACAGATAAAGATGGAATTCCAGATGTTTTGGAGGTGAAAGGGTATACATTTAAAAATAATGCAATTGTCGCTTGGAAAGATGCATATGCTACAAAAGGTTATAAAAAATATGTATCTAATCCACGAAAAGCTCGAACAGCTGCAGATCCGTATACAGATTTTGAAAAAATAACAGGCCGAATGCCTGCAGCTACAAAATATGATGCTAGAGATCCACTTGTTGCAGCATATCCATCTGTTAGTGTTGGGATGGAAAGATTCCATTTTTCAAAAAATGAAACTGTACAAGAAGGGGCTTCTGGTACAAAATCAAAAACGGTAACAAATAGTAATACGACAACGAATAGTGTAGATATTGGCGCGAAATTTGGTTTTAATAAAGATGGGTTTTCATTTGATTTTTCTCCTAAATATACGCGTTCTTGGAGTAGTAGTACTTCCATTGCAAATACAGAAAGCGAAAGTTGGTCAAAGCAAATAAATATTAACCTTTCTGAACGAGCGTATTTGAATGCAAACATACGTTACTATAATGGAGGGACTGCAAGCATTTATGATTTAAGGCCGACTTCGAACTTTGTATTACAAAATTCAGGAGAATCGATTGCGACGGTCACGGCAAGTGGAAATACGATTGGTAATAGCTTAGGACCTGGCGCAACATATCCTGAAAAAGGAAAAGCGCCAATCTCATTGACGCAGGCAAATGAAGCGGGGACTGTTAAAATATCTGTTAATGCAGAGAATCTGGATAAAATTCAAGATGGGCGAGAGATTTTGAATATTGAGACTACTCAATACAGGGGACAGTATGGAAAAATCACTGAGGATGGAAAGCTAGTATCTGGTGGCGAATGGGGTCCTATTCGGACAAATATAGATGCAGTATCAGGAGCTTTAACCTTAAATATAGGTTCAAGTAAAGAAATTTTAGAACGGAGAATTGCTGCGAAAGATTCACGAGATCCAGAAGATAAAACGCCGGAAATAACGGTAAAAGAAGCGATTAAAAAAGCTTTTGATGTAACAGAGAAGGATGGCAGAATGGTATACACAGATGAAAATGGGAAGGATATTGTTTTGGAAGAGTCGGCGGTTAATATTATTACAAACGAAAATACAAAAAAAGAAATTGAGAAGCAGTTAGCAAATATGCAAAATAAAAAAATATATGATGTAAAATGGAAACGTGGTATGGAGATGACGTTATATATCCCTGAAACGTATTATGATTTTGAGAATGGTAAACATCATTTTAGCGATATATATACAGTAAATGGTGGTTATACTGGAACGACTCATGCCATGTTAGAGGGGAATGCAAGTCCAGGTTACGCGGTTATAAAAAAAAATTTAAAACCATATACAAGTTATACAGCAAGAGCTTATGTAAAAACAGAAAAATGGGCAAATACAGAAGCGACGTTCTTTGTAGGAGAACTTAATGCAATAGGGAATGGAGGTCGTGGCGCAAAAATTCAAGGAATGGTAGATGGAGACGTTTGGCAACTTGTTGAATTTTCATTTAATACAGGAGCGAATCCAGAATATTTCGGGAATATTGGTTTGAAAAATCATGGGAGCACTCGATTGTATTTTGATGATATATCTCTTACAGAGTGGAAGATGATGGAAAACATTGAAAAATCTCATGCTTTTAAGGAATGGGATACAATATATGATGATAATGCAGGCAAATATAAATTACAAAGTGTAAAACTTTCTAAATTTCCAAATCAAAAAGTTTGTTATCAGCTACTGTTTAATGATGATACTTGGGAACCTATACTTCCTGATTCAAGTGTAGTAGATCAAAATGGGGAAAGAACGATAAGTTTTGGTACACGCAGTAGTGCACCTGGTGCGGAAAATAAAATTGGAGTATTTGCAGTGGATGAAAAAAATCCAAACCTTAAAGTGAAAGTTGCTGAATTTGGAATAGTGACAGAACGACAGATTAAAGATGCGCATACATTAAGTTCATGGATTTTGAGTCAAGATGGAACATATGTAGATGGACTGTATTTTGACAACATAGATAAAAATATTTTATCGCACATAACGGAATATAAGGTATCTATTAACAAAGGGTTACAAAGTGAAAAACGACGTTATGGTATGAATGATAAAAATAAATTGAAAATAAATATTCTTGAGTATAATTTAGGAAAAGGGATTGCAAAGGATGTAAAGTTAAAAATTTGGGCTGTTGTGCAAAATAAAGATATTTTAGTTTATGAAGGACGGAGTGGTCGATAATTGTAAAAAACAATTAGTATATGCTTTGCTATAAACAGCATGAAATAAAGAAAAAAGAGTATGACATGTATCAGTAGAGGTACACGTTGAAAAAAAGAGAGTAATTTTTTTGGGGGAATAATTGATGAAGATACTTCAATTGATTCTGAGCCAGGGAACAGTCCGGGAGGTAAGACTTTCTAACTTAAAATATATTAGATTGACAAATGTTAGGTGGTCTTACCCTTGTCAAGTAGACAGTAATAGATGGGGTGTCTTTACATTAAACAACCTTAGTTCGGACTAAGGTTGTTTAATTTTTTGTTATTGTAAATATATCTTTTAATAGCCTTAAAAACTTCTGTTTTTTCATGAAACGTATGTCTATAAAAGTATTCCGCCTGAAAATGACTAAAATACTCTTTATACATGCATGATTGTAACAAATTCCCTTCTAGACATACTCACAGTTATTTTGTGCTGTTTAAGTAATTGGTTATATTTTTTGACGTATACTGATAATCTAGGTCGCTATGTAATATTGTTTCGTGGAACTTTCTTTTTCTTAAGGCTTTATTGATTGTGTCTGTAAGTAATTTTAAGTTATTGTATTCGCTCATTTGGTAGGCAACAACTGCGTTATTGTAAGTCTAGTATCACGGAAAGATATATGCGCTTATTGTTAAAGGTAAGATAGGTTGAGGGTGTTGCAAAACTCATAAATATCCAAAAATGAATGCATAAAAAAATCCGTATTCCTGGGAGAAGAATAATAATCCAAACTATTTCCAGAAAGGACGGATTTACTATTATGATAACCAATTTGGTTCAGAATCAATCCATTTTACAAATTTTATTTGCGTATGTAGACAGTTTAACCATAGAAGGCGTTCCGCCTATTACAGGCCGTCCACCCATTTGTAGAAAAGCTTTACTCAAATGTTTTTTCTTGAAAACTGTATTCCAAATCAATTCTTTACGCAAATTGACTCGTTTTTTGCATCAATACCCTTTCTTTCGTGCATCTTGTGGTTTATCTTTTGTTCCTCATATTTCTACTTTTTCACGTGTAGGCATTTGGTTTCGTGAAGAAGGTATTCCAATCATTCATGAAAAGCTTCTTCAGGAACTTAATTTAGGACTGATTCCTTGCGTCTTAATTGATAGCACAGCCTTACGGAGTAGTTTGTATGATTCACAAGCGAAAGGGGGAAAATCTACCCGTTATGGTTGGTATAAAGGATATAAGGATCATGTTTGTACAACACCAGAAGGTGTTGTATTATCTTACGCGTTTACAACAGCAAACGTACACGATAGCAAGATGGCACCTGTACTACTTCAAGACATAGAAGACCAACATGTGTTGTTTTCTATAGCGGATGCCGCTTATGATAGCTGACACATTTATAAAATTGCAGGTACGTGTGATATCTTTCCGGTAAATCCCATTAACTCACGAAATGGCGAACAAATTAAAAGTTCACACCGCCGTATGTTATCACTTTATGTAACTACAACCTTTGGGAAACAGTTGATGAAAGAGCGCGGGAAAATTGAACAGCAGTTTAGCAATTTCAAAGATAAAGGGCTGGAACAGCCTCGATGGTATGGACAAAACCGCTATCTATTGCATATCCAGCTAGTTTTTCTGATTTATAACATTGCATATTTATTTTAGTTTTGCAACACCCTCAGGTTATATATGTACTCATTTTTCATTTTGTCTTGTAGTGGGAAACTTTCTGTTTAACAGATTTTCCGGCACGACGCATTGTCGATTCTTTTCTCCACTTATAATATCCACTTCTTGAAACACCTGCAATTTCACAAAGCAATACAATTGAAAAGTTCTGTTTTAAGGTATGAATGACCTCGTAGTCTACTGTTTTACTTTTTTGATCTCATCCCAATTTTCGTAGCTAATAGCTTTTTAAGTATGCGTTTTCCGCTTCTAATCGTTTTATTCTAGCATCTTGACTTATTTCATTTATTTCTAGACCTCGCACGTTTTTCTTGTAGGCCTAAAATCCCCTCCATAATAAACAGTAAAGTAACTTTCTTTCAACTGTCTACTATAGGGGGATCATAACAAAATACTTGGTAAGGGAATAACATGGAACAATATATCAAGTCAAGGGGGGAAATGGAACTGGTGACATTTGTAAATTGGTATGAATATTATGTTCAATTTGTTTTATATGGGGGGGACACCAACAAATGATGGAGGCATTTATGCAAAGGAGGTGCGAGATGCTTTAGTTGTACCTAAGCAAACTTCATTTTCGGTCATACCGCAAGCAAAAGTTACTGCAACGCAAGTTGTTACAAAGAATACAAGTAATCCACAGATTGTTATATTGAATATTCAGAAAAACCAATCAAACCAGTGACTAATTCAACGACAGAAGGATATAAAGTAGGAGCAGAAGTAAAATCGACATCAAAGGCGTATGTAAAAGCGAAATTCCCATTTGGTGAGGGAGGATATGAACACTCTTTAGAAATTTCGTTTACTTCAGAATATAATCATAGCTCAACCACTACTACAAAATCTAATGAGAAATTATGGGAAGTTTCCGTACCGGTAACTGTTCCGGCAAGAACACTTATAAGAGTTACATTAGTTGTAATGGATTCTGATATTAACATATCGACGGAAATTTCTGGTAGATAAAGAGGGGTACATTATTATAACGGAAAAGATTATTAGTTTGGAAATATCAATTCTAAAAGTTCTAATGGTACATCAACATGGACTATTGTACCAGCTAATTCTAGTGGTCTTTTTGATTGGTCAAATAGACCTTCTAGTTTCTCTTCTTATGGGCCTGATAGTACTTTGAATTTAGTAGGGGCAAACAATACTATACTAGGCGCATCTTTATATTCTACAGTGTTATTTAAGGAGTTCCCTATAAGCGCATTTGATTCTAGGGTTGTGAGTCAGTTTCCACCCGGCGAGGGGAAAGTTGTTGACCCTGAGATGTTTAGAGAGGTAGATCCAATTTGTAGTTGGTACAGCCCACAGTATAATTTTGCGGATGGAACAGTTGTTGTAATTGATGAAGATAATTTAGCCGAATCAGTAGAAGGTGATGGTCCAGCAATGAATGAAGAATATATAATGGAATATTATCAAGAACAGAAGTATTATTAATTAAAAATTATATTTGATGTGAAAACAAACGGGTATATTTCAAGAAAGGCGAATGATAGAGTATTCGCCTTTTCCATTTTTGAAAACAGAAAATTTTTATAAAGTTATTCTTTAGGGAGGCATATTCAGATAATTCTTATGGCGTAGTCCAATTAACAAAACAACATACTTGTCCTTTTTTAAGTAATCAAGGTTTGTGTAGAATTCATACAAAATTTGGAGTAGATAGCTTATGTCATACATGCCAAAGTTATCCTAGAATTGAAAAAAATAAACCTTGAATATTTTCAAACGGGAGAGCTATCTTGTCCGGAAATTACTCGTTTAGTTCTATTAACAGAAACAACTCCGAGTTGGAATTTACTTCATAATAAAGAGAAACACTTGCCATTAACAAAGAGCACTGAAAAAACGAATCGCAAATATATGAACCAGATGCATTCTATTATCATGGAAATAATACAAACAAAAGAATATTCAATATCTAAACGTCTTTGGTTAATAGGCGTATTTTTTGAAGAAATAAGTATTCATGCTAAAAAGGTATGACAAAATCAATCAAATTAGCTATGAAAAAGATAGAAGAGTTAAGGGGGTGTAATCCTATAAAATATTTAGATTTAAAAAATTCCCTGTTAATGGGTGGGATACAAGAAATTATCAACAAACATCTTACTTTGAATGAAAGGTTTGTTGAATGTTTATCGTTATTTTTGGACGGTATGGAAATTCTTCCAGATAAAGAAATTATACTTAATGAAATTATAAAAAACATCATTTTTTAATGGAGCGTTTTTATGCACCATATATGAATTTACAAGCATATATTCTTGAGAATTTTTGTGTATATTAGTTTATGCATTATATGTTTCCTTATGAGGTTCAATCTGTAGGGACGAATTATATAACATTTATTTTACATTTTACAGTGTTGCAATTTTTACTGGTAGGTATATCGGGTTCATCATAAGGGATAAACCAAGACGTAATCGTTAAATTGGTTCAATCCTATTCGAGAGAATTTGAACATAATGATACTTCTAAAGAGCTGTATATTCATTCTGTTTATAAAAAATTACAAAAGCAAGTTGGTTCATATAATAAATGTATATCGGTATTATTGAGTGATTAACACCTGATATGGGTAGCATAAAAAGAGAATTATGGAATGTAACATATCTGGAAGTTATGGGGATTGTAGAGTGATAAATGATTTTGTACATACCTAGTTGCTTATGTAAATCATTTTTAGAAAAAGTCTTATATTGACATTTTTAAAAACGAGAAAAATATTAGTCGAGCCAAGCTACTTTAACTAAGATTTTTTTTAGTGAGTGGAAAATAAATTAGGTTTGATTAATATAAATTTTAATTTTCGTAAATTCGTGTTTTTTACAGATAGGGTAAATTCTATTTGTAGAAAACACGTTTTTTTATATGCTGCTTTGAATTTATGCAGTGTTAGCTGTTAGGAAAAGGAGATGGGATTTTTATTACGGGTATAAAATTAAGTTGAAACTGCATTATAGATATAAAAGAGTTTTAAAATGTATTTATGTAGATAAGGAAGTGACAAATTGTTTTTTGCAAAAAAGAATATGCAAATAAAAAAAATTATGAAGCCAATAAAACAAAAGGACTCTCAGAACAATGAAATAATTATGCAAAAAACAAAATCTGAATATCAGAAGAAAATATTCAGATTTTTTCATCCCAGTGATGATTTAATCGAGTATATATTACATTTAAAAACAGGAAAGAAAGCTTTTTTGTATTATTTAGAGGGCTTAACTGACAATATCGCTTTAAAAAATAATGTAGTACTTCCATTACTCGAAGCTAAACAAATAGAAAGTGTGGAAGACTTCCCGATGGTTATTTCCGTGTATATGAAGGAGGTAAATACATGGGAAGAGGTAACTAGTTCGATATTAGAAGGACAAAGCGTTCTTTTTTTAGAAGGTATTAGCATGGGATATGTTATTCAAACAAAAGGTGGCACTGAACGTGGAATTGAAGAACCCACATCTGAGTCTATAATAAGAGGGGCGCATGATGGCTTTGTAGAAAATGCTTCTACCAACATTGGACTAATTCGCGGGTACTTACCTTCAAAAGAGTTGAAAGTAAAGAAGAGTACAGTCGGTGATCGAGCAAAGACATCTGTCTATTTTCTCTATTTAAGTGATGTTGCGAATAAAGATCTACTAGAAGAAGCGGAGTATTTAGTTGGGAACATTCGAATAGATACAATTATACATGTAGGAGAATTAGCCCGATTTATGCAACAGGATATTTGGACGCCTTTTCCACAGTTTTTTACAAGTGAGAGACCAGATACAATTGTTAAGCATATCCTGGATGGGAAAATAGCAATTGTATTAGATCATTCTCCTAGCGTGATGATTATTCCCATAAATTTAGCTGGTTTTTTTCAAACAGCTGATGATTATAATATAAGTTGGAGTATTGCTTCGTTTTTACGTATTTTACGTGTGATAGGGTTTATTTTAGCGGTATTGTTGCCAGCTATGTATATTGCGATCGTCAATTATCATTTTGAAATTATTCCCCTAGATCTATATTTATCAATTGCAAAATCTAGAGTGAAGGTTCCATTCTCTCCTTTAGTTGAAGCGTTTATCATGGAATTTACAATTGAAATGTTACGAGAAGCCGGAATAAGGTTACCACAGCCTACGGGACAAACTATCGGAATTGTGGGGGGGATTGTGGTTGGACAAGCTGCTGTACAAGCAGGATTGGTTAGTAATATTATGGTCATTGTTGTTTCTATTACAGCAATCTCTTCATGTATTATTCCGAATTATGATCTATCGAGTTGTGTCCGATTACTTCGATTTCCAATGATGATTTTAGCCTATTTTTATGGAATTGTTGGCATCATTAGTGGTGTTATGGTTTTAATTGCGCATTTGGTTACATTAAAATCGTTTGGGGTTCCGTATGGTACCCCGCTGGCACCATTTGTTAAAAAAGATTGGAAAGATATGTTGATACGAATTCCGAGTCCTCTTTTGTCAAAGCGTTCTCAGGTGGCAAAACCACAGCAAGAAGTAAAGCAAAAAACTGAGTTGGATAAAGGGGATAAGGATGAATAGCCATAGAAAAGCTAAAATAACAGTTCTAGAATATATTTTGTGTATTCATACATTGCAAATAGCATCTGGAATTTTAATTATGCCGAGCTCGATTGCTGCCATCGCTGGAACAGATGGATGGATATCCGTGATCCTAGGCTGGGGGCTTACAAGTGTAGTAGGTGTCTTTATCGTCTTTTTGATGAATGCTCACAAGGAAATGACCTTTCATGAGATACTTACGTTGTATTTTGGGAGATTTTTAGGAAGGCTGCTTCTGATATGTTATTCGTTTTACCTTGCGTTTGTAGGGTTTAATACGTTACTAAGAGCAATTGATATAGTAAAGGTATGGATTTTTCCTTCTGTACCTTCCTATCAAATTGTGGTGTTGCTATTGCTTCCATTATTTGTTTTAGTGAGACATGGTGTAGAGGCAATTTCAAAATATAACGAGGTTGTGTTTTTTCTAACTATTTGTTTACCAGTCCTCCTTATTTTTTCTTTGAATAATAGTTTTCACCCTTTGAACGTATTACCTGTTATTAAAGAAGGATGGAAGCCAATCTTTATTGCTATGAAAGAAACTATTACTCCATATGCGGGATTAGAAATTGCCTATTTTTTATACCCATTTTTGAGTAGGAAGGATAAAGCAATGCAAGGTATTTTGATTGCCAATACGTTGACGCTCATTGTGTTTTTGTATGTAACGTTATTGTGTTATGTATATTTGAGTCCAGAAGGAATTAAACATTTAATTTGGCCGGTTTTTCATTTGTTAAAGGGGATTCAGTTTGATTTTTTAGAGCGATTTGAGATTATTTATATAGCCTATTATTTGTTTATGTTTTCAACTACGATCATTCCATATCTATTTTTTGCAACAACATCTATGCAAGAGGTCTTTAGAGAGTGGAAGCAATACAATATTTCACTTATTTTATCTATGTGTATGACGTTTTGTGTAGGTTATTTTCATTTTAATTTAAATATGTTATTGAAAATATATGAATTTACAGATTTCATAAATATAATATTTTTCGTAGTTATACCAACACTGTTATTTATTTATACCCTCGCAAAAGGAACGATGAAAGGAAGGTGGCGTTAATGTGGAAGTATAAGATTGTAATCCTTCTTATTGCATGTTCAATATGTTTGAACGGATGCCACCATGGTATACCAATAGAAAAAGTAAATTTATTTTTGTTACTTGGTATTGATTGTGATGAAGAAGGGGATTTTCTTGTCGGAACCATTTCTCCTTTTTTGCAAGAAGATGCATCAAAAAATACAACTGAAAATATTGTAAAAGCAAAAACAATATATGAAGCGTATGCTAAAATTAATACAAGTATGAATGGTGTTGCTACAGCATCTAAAGAAGAAATTTTGTTAATAGGTAGAAATGTTGCTAACAATAAAAAGTGGATGGGAGAATTAGATGGGATATTTCGGGACCCTAGGAGCTCAACCAATGCTAAAATTTTAATTGTAGATGGTCCTGTTATGGAGGCTTTTAAAATGAAGCTTTCAGATAAACCTATGTTACCCATATATTTAAAAGAATTAATACAATCAACCATACACAGTAATATGGCGGTTCCATCGACTGTACAGAAACTTTTGAGGCAGTTGAATGATAAAGGAGTAACGCAGTCCGTTCCTATTATAAAAGTAAAGCGAAAAAAAGTTATCGTAACAGGATTAGCGTTTTTAAATCAAACAGGAAAGTTTGTAGAAAGTATACCTGTGGATGAGGTTCCGTTATTTCAGCTATTGAATAGACAGAAAAAAAGGGGGGAAATGAAGTTATATATTAACCATATTTCATTCCATAACAAAAAAGAGGAGGCTACTGCGATAAAAGAGGAGGCGAAAAGAGAGGTCAATTTTAATGTTAAAAATGGAGTTTTATATGTTGATTTTAATTTGTATATAACTGCATCGATTATAGAAAAAACAAATAGTAAACCAATACAATCATTTAGCCAGGAAAAACAAAATGTGAAAAGACTTGAAAAACAAATGAAAAGACAGTTAGATAATCGTTTTGGTCTGTTAATGCAACATATCAAAAGAGATTCAATAGATCCATTAGGGATAGGGGCGTTTCTTCGTGCTTATAAATACAATGAATGGAAAAGGCTAGAACAAAACTGGCCCAATGCTATATCAAATTCTAAACTTAAGGTACATACAGATATAAAAATTCAAAATACGGGTATTGTAAGAGGATGAAGTTACAAAGTATAGGATAAGATGCTAAAGTATAATAAGGAAGGGGAATTATGGTATTACTAAAGTAGCATAGTTCTTTTTTGTTACCAAATAATATTTTGAAATTTAGAGTTTAATGACTCATTTTGTTTAAGAGCATTTCTGTGGAACATTTGTTAATTCAATCCTGAGAGAGGAATTGGTTATTTAGTTTAGATCATATAAAAAAAACTTACATAGTATAAAAACGTAGTGGATTGATATGGGGAAATATGGTGTTATCAGATATATTTAGCTTTTTAAAGGAATGTAATTATGTGGATGATTAAATTTATAAAAATAGGAATTTAGATAAGGAGAGTGTTTACGATAGTGAGTGAATAAATGTTGGCAGATAAATATGTTATGTTGCTTTAGAGTACCAGTGGGAACATATTGTGAGCGCGGGGATATTTTCATCTCTGATGAAATCCGAGTCGGAAAATGAAAATAATTAAGAGTAATAGTAGTTATTTAGCAGGAATAAAAGGGAGGGTATCGAATACTTTCAAATGAAGACTGAAAATTTACAAATAGAAGGAGAGAAAAGTATGAAAGATTCAATTTCAAAGGGATATGATGAAATAACAGTGCAGGCAAGTGATTATATTGATATTCGCTCAATTTTTCAAACGAATGGATCTGCAACATTTAATTCAACCACTAATATTACAACTTTAACGCAAGCTACAAATAGTCAAGCGGGAGCAATTGCAGGGAAGACAGCTTTAGATATGAGACATGATTTTACTTTTAGAGCTGATATTTTTCTTGGAACTAAAAGTAATGGAGCAGATGGTATTGCGATAGCATTTCATAGAGGATCAATTGGTTTTGTTGGGGAGAAGGGTGGAGGACTTGGGATTTTAGGCGCCCTAAAAGGTATAGGATTTGAATTAGACACATATGCGAATGCTCCTCAAGATGAACGAGGAGATTCTTTTGGACATGGAGCAATGAGAGGCCCATTCCCTGGTTTCCCAAATGGATATCCACATGCTGGTTTTGTAAGTACGGATAAAAATAGAGGTTGGTTATCTGCCTTAGCTCAGATGCAGCGAATAGCTGCTCCAAATGGGCGTTGGAGACGTCTGGCGATTCATTGGGATGCTCGCAATAAAAAATTAACTGCAAACCTTGAGGATTTAACTTTTAATGATTCAACGGTATTAGTGAAACCACGTACTCCAAGATATGCAACATGGGAGTTATCAAATCCTGCATTTGAACTTGATCAAAAGTATACTTTTGTTATTGGTTCAGCGACGGGTGCATCTAATAACCTACATCAGATTGGTATTATAGAATTTGATGCATACTTTACTAAACCGACAATAGAGGCGAATAATGTAAGTGTTCCGGTGGGAGCAACATTTAATCCGAAAACATATCCAGGAATAAATTTAAGAGCAACTGATGAAATAGATGGTGATTTGACATCTGAAATTATTGTGACAGATAATAATGTTAATACGTCGAAATCTGGTGTGTATAATGTGACGTATTATGTAAAGAATAGCTATGGGGAAAGTGATGAAAAAACAATCGAAGTAACTGTGTTTTCAAACCCTACAATTATTGCAAGTGATGTTGAAATTGAAAAAGGTGAATCGTTTAATCCATTAACAGACTCAAGAGTGAGGCTGTCTGCACAAGATTCATTGGGTAATGATATTACTTCAAAAGTAAAGGTGAAATCAAGTAATGTGGATACTTCGAAACCAGGTGAATATGATGTTGTGTTTGAAGTGACCGATAATTTTGGTGGGAAAGCAGAAAAAGAAATCAAGGTTACAGTTTTAGGGCAGCCAAGTATTGAAGCGAATGATGTTGAATTAGAAATAGGTGATTTATTTAATCCGTTAACAGATTCACAAGTAGGCCTTCGTGCAAAAGACTCATTAGGCAAAGATATTACGAATGATGTGAAAGTAAAGTCAAGTAATGTGGATACTTCAAAACCAGGAGAATATGAAGTTGTATTTGAAGTGACCGATCGTTTTGGAAAAAAAGCAGAAAAAAGTATCAAAGTCCTTGTTCTAGGAGAACCAAGCATTGAAGCAAATAATGTTGAGATTGAAAAAGACGAAAGGTTCGATCCATTAACAGATTCAAGAGTAGGTCTCCGTGCAAAAGACTCATTAGGCAAAGATATTACGAATGATGTGAAAGTAAAATCAAGTAATGTGGATACTTCAAAACCAGGAGAATATGAAGTTGTATTTGAAGTGACTGATCGTTTTGGTAAATATGTAAAGAAATTGATTGTAGTTATAGTACCAGTAATTGATGATGAATGGGAAGATGGAAATGTGAATGGATGGAAATTCTATGCGGGGCAAGACATCACACTGTTGAAAGATCCTGAAAAAGCATATAAAGGAGAATATGTATTCTATGATTCTAGGCATGCTGCTATTTCTAAAACAATCCCAGTAACAGATTTACAAGTGGGAGGGAATTATGAAATTACAGTATATGTTAAAGCAGAAAGCGGTGATCATCACCTAAAAGTGACGTACAAGAAAGACCCGAAAGGTCCGGAGGAACCACCAGTTTTCAATAGACTTATTAGTACAGGGAAATTGGTGGAAAAAGACTATAGAGAATTAAAAGGAACATTCCGTGTAACGGAATTAAACCAAGCACCATTGATAATCGTAGAGAATTTTGATGCTGGATATATAGGTGGAATTAGAATTGTGAAAATATCGTAATAAAAACAGATAAAATAGAGAGAGGAACGCTGGATAGCGTTCCTCTTTTCAGTTTAGTGTACCATCTCCAGGTCCAGTTCATTTTTTTCGTATTTTGACAAGTTGTGGTGAGAGGTAAGCCTACATTTTGACAGACATCAGCCCTCGAAACCGAGCATATCGATAGCTATGTAGTTCTTTTGCATCCGCAAAGATTCGCTCTATAGTTGAACAGCATACTTTATACAGTCTTTTCCCTGTAGCTGTTAGCTTGTTTTTTCTAGCGATATCTTTATATTTCTCCCACATATGATGAGTGATAACTTTTTGTTTCTTTGAAAAGCAATCCGTGCGTAGTCGACACACAGCGTAGTCTTCTGGATTCAATTTGTATTGACGATATTCTTCGCGATCCGTAGTACTGATACGAGTTTTTTTTAGTAGGGGTATCACTTTCCTTTCTGTGTTTTAATTTTTTTCATGTATCTCACGATCTTCGATTACCGCAGCTTCTAGTTCATCTATATAGAACTTTGCCTTTTCTTTTTTATATTTATGTACAAATTTATTTTTATTAGCATTCGTCTTAATGTGTGTAGAATATGTCATCAACGATACGCTGCTTGGTCGCTTGACTCACAATCTCATTAAAAATTTCTTCGAAAATATTTGTATGAATGAAACAAGTATGGCGATTTCAACTGATTGTAGAATAATCTGAAATTTTATCTGGAAGAGAAAAACCTAGAAACCAACGGTAGGCAATATTCGTTTTAATCTCCTTTTCCAATTGGCGCTCTGAACGAATACCATAAAAATATCCGATAAACATCATCTTAAATAAAACGATAGGGTGAATTGATGGACGACCATTGTTTTCACAGTAATAAGGGCGTAACTTTTCCTCGATAAAATCAAAACTAATTGTCTCTTCAATCGTACGAAGGAAATGGTCTTGCGGAACTAATTCTTCTACAGAAACGGATACACGCTCATCACGATGATTTTTTAAAGTACCCATCATAAAAAATCTCCCCTTTACCTCTTTTTTATCAGGGTTGACATATAACAAGACTTTCTCCACAGCCTGGATAGTTCTCCTCTTTTGTGATTACAAAAGTGAAGTTTACTGTTTTAGTGATTACGTTAGCACCATTGTTTTCTAAGAAATAGGTGTCTTTATGTGAACCTGAGAATTCATGAGATTTGCAACATACTCTGATGTTTTTCCAATTTTGCTAGCGATAGTCGAATCTAGAATGAGGATAATTTTTGGGGTTTATAGCTTATTGAGTAAGAAATGGTGGTATATGTGCAAAAGGTGATTTTTAGATATAGGTAAATAAAAAAACGGGCTCTTGAAAAGAAATGTAGAGCATAAAATATTTGCAGGATAAGTTACATAAGGACTATAATAATTAGTTATTGATATGTGATATGTTTGATGTAATAAAATTTAATGATATAAAACAGTTGGGAGAGTGTAACAGTGAAGGCAGTAATTATCGCAGAAAAACCATCAGTTGCAAAAAACATTGCGGATGCATTAAAAATAAAACCTAGATATGATGGATATTACGAAGGGGATACGTATATTGTTACATGGGTGTTTGGACATTTGCTTCAATTATACGATGCTAAAGATTATGATGAGAAAATGAATACATGGCATTTGGGGAATTTTCCATTTATTCCGGAGAAATTTCAATATAAGGTAAAAAATAGTTCGAAAGATAAAAATAAGCCAGATAGTGGAGCACACAAGCAATTACATATCATTCGTTCTTTATTATTTAGACAAGATGTTAATGCTATTATTTCAGCATGTGATTATGATCGCGAGGGACAAGTTATAGGTGATAGCGTGATTTATCATATAAAAGCACTTAAGCAAGTGTATCGTTTGTTGCTAAATGAATGGACACCAGATGAAGTCATTAAGGGATTGAAACAAATGAAACTGAATTCAGATTTGCGCCCACTGCAGGATGCGGGGGTGAGTAGGCAATGGGCAGATTGGACGATAGGGATAAATTTAACTTCAGTAGCAACGCTTAAGTATCAAACAGGGAAGGGACAGACGTTAAATATTGGTCGTGTATTATTGCCGACATTAAAAATTATATACGATCGTGATAAAGAAATTGAAAGGTTTGTTCCTGAAAATTATTATAAGTTAATAATTACTTTTAGAACGAAAAAAGAAGAAGTGCTTGAAGCAGCTTACATAGAAGAACAAGGAGAGAAGTTTAAAAATAAAGCAACTTTAGAGGATATATATGCGATATTGCAACATACTTCAGGAGAAGTGGCAGAGAAACAGGTAGAAATGAAAAAAGAATATCCTCCTTTTTTATTTAATTTGTCTCATTTACAAGGGTTCGTTACGAGTAAATATAAAGGATGGACTGCGGATAAAGTCTTAAAAGTGGCACAGTTATTATATGAGAAAAAATATATTACATATCCTCGTACAGGAAGTACAGCAGTAGAAGAGAGTTTAAACGGACGAGTAGCTAAAGTGTTGGGAATTGTAAAAGAAGGATTGCCGTATGAAAATGAAATTGCTTTTGTTCATACAAAACGTGTATTTAATAATGCAAAGGTTGAAAGTCATAGTGCAATTATACCTACATATGTTATCCCTAAATCATTAACAAAAGATGAAGAAATTGTATATGAGGCTATTAAAAATCGATTTGTTATGCAGTTCATGCCAGTAGCAGAGCATGAAGAAACACGAATTCAAATAAAATTGAATCATTCTTCAATAAAAGGTGTGTGTGTTGCAAAGGGGAGGGTTCAAATAGTTGAAGGATGGCGCAAAGTTGATAAAATTGAATCCAAAGATAAGTTGTTACCATTTGTGGAAATAAAAGAGAATTTGGCTATCAGTCACGCTGAGGTTACTTCTCATATAACAAAGCCTCCAAAACATCATACGGAAAAAACATTGTTACGCGTGATGGAGAATTGTGGGAAAAATTATGAGGAAGAGGCATCGATATTAGATGGTTTTAGCATCGGCACTCCTGCTACTAGGGCTGAAACTATTAAAAAGTTAAAGGATATTGGGTATATTTTTTCGAAAGAAAAAATGTTGTCTTGTAGTGAATTAGGTCGGAAAATTATTGAAATATTTCCGATTAAAGAATTATTTGACTTGGAGTTTACAGGAAGGTTAGAAAAAGCACTATCTGATATGGAGAAACAGAAGGTAAGCAAAGAAGTTTTCTTGAATTTTATTTTTGAGTTCACAAGAAAAGCTGTAACGTTGATTAAGAATGATCAAGAAGTTTTTTTACAGACAGTTACGAGAACGCCAAAAGAGATTGAGATTTTAGGTAATTGTCCTTTGTGTTCTGGCGTTATTATTGAGGGTAAAAAGGGATTTGGATGTTCAGAGTGGAAAAACGATTGTAAATTTATTATATGGAAAAACGATAAATTTTTAGCAACTATGAAGAAAAAGCCAACAAAGACAATGGTAAAAAAGTTATTGAAAGAAGGAGAGGTTCTGATAAAAGGATTAACTAGTAAAAAAGGAAAAAAATTTGACGCGATTTTTACATATGAAAAGAATCCTGAAAATGAATTTTTTAATTGGAAAATGAATTTCCGAAGGTGAATGGAAAAATAGGAAAGCATATAAAACATATAATAAACTTTCTGGAGTAGATGAAATTGACCTGGATAGGACTGCAAATAAATGTTGATTGGGCGAAAAAAAGTGTGAAAGATATCGAAAATGAAATTGCATCGTTTCATATAATGCATACATATTCTGTCAATATCCGTAATATGATGGTTGTATGAAATATTATGTTATGAATGGATTGTATCAAGAAGTATTTGAAATATATGAATGTTGGAGGCATTATATGTCTATTATTGATATGGGAGAAGTGAAAAAGAAAAGAGAGTTAGAAAAGCTTATGATAACAATACCGATTATTGATTGTGTTTTTCATGAAAATGGAGAAATTGAATTTGAGATGTCTGGTGAAAAGGAAGTACCTATAGTTTGGCTAGAAAAGGAATAGTACATTAAATTGATTTGCGGTAAAATACATTTGTATAAATTGCTGTATAAAAATCCCGTTCGTCAGGAGAGTATAGATTCTGAAAGAACGGGATTTTTACTGTAGTAATCTAAACTACAGTTATAAAAATCCATATAGTAAGTGTGGCGAAGGGTACGAAGTGATTATAATAAATCTCGCCTTTTCATCTGTTCACGTATTGTGCTAGCATGACACCCCAATATTGTAGCGATTTTAGAAAGTGACACCCCGTTTGCTCTCATGGTGACAGCTTCTTCACATAAAGAATCCCATTTTTTTTCGGATTTTTGACGATAACAATTTTCTGGTGGAAATAATTCTAATCCAAGTTTATGTATTCTATACCCCACATTACAATTTCGAATACAGTAGGCATGAGAAGCTGTACGGTGTTTGCATGCCAGGCAATAATGATCTTGTAAATTTAATATCTGAATTCTTTTATCTTTAGCGCTCATAGAACATCTCCTTCATAAACTTAAATTTTTTATACTTATATTTGAATGAATATTCAGAAATGTACTATTATATTTTAGCATACATTTTTTGATTGCACATGCATTTCATGATGAAAAAGTAAGATTGATAATGGTAACTATGTCTATTTTATGAACTTTTGAGAATGTCTTTGACCTTCTGTTAGCTGGATTGAAAAAAATTTCCCTTTTAAAAGGAGTTAAGTTATTTAAGATAGAAAAGTATATTGTTATTAACATATAAAATATTAGGAGAGATTGAGATGTCGAAAAAAAGGGATAATAACAATCAAGAAACAGATTTATTTTCAAAAGTGTCAAAGAGTGAAGAGAGATTTGAGAAAATCAAAGGTTTAAAAAAGAAAGAAACAGTAAATGCAGGTTTAAAATCAGATGCTTTTTCGTTGTCTAGCTTTACACGAGGTTCCGTTGATCCTCGTACGGGTTCTTATAATTTTACATTACCATTAGCTAATATAAAAGGGAATAGTCAGAGAGGTCCACAACTTAATTTGAATTTATCCTATAATCATTTTTCGACCGTGAATGAGGGTTTAGGAAGAGGGTGGTCGCTGGGATTAAGTAAATTTAATAAAGAAACCAGGTTGGTGAGTCTTAGGGATGGACGAACGATTCAAGTGGATGAAAATTTTCAAGTTATAACTAAAGGAATCAAAGATTTTTCTTTTGATTGGAACGAGGAGACGAACGAATTAAAAATTAATTATAAAGATGGTATAAAAGAAATATTAAGTTTAGTAGATGAGGAACAGGCTCCTAATATGTATTATATAACAAGATTACAAGAAGAAACCGGTCACTATTTAACATTTAGATACGAAACAATGGAAACGGTGGTGTTGAAAGAGGTTGTCGAAATGGAAAATCTGCAACTAAAGAATCAAAAGAATCAAAAGAAACGAAAAAAGTTAAAACAACTAAAGAAACCAAAGAAGCTAATAAAATTTGAATGGATGGAAAATGGAGTAGATTTATTTGTGTTTCCGGCGAGTAAGGAATTTGCTTCTGGAATTCGTTTTGAATTTGATTCTGAAAGTGGGTTATTGCATCGATGTGCCTCTCATGAATTTGAAAATGTGTTATATGAATTTAAATATGATGAATATAAAGAAGATGAAAATACACTATTCCTTATTACCCACGTGAAAAACACGGAGCGATTTATTGAAGAAATCACATACAATGCTAGATTGAAATTACCTAAGGATGGGCCTTATAAGGAAATTCCGGCTGTAAGTGTTTATTATATTACGATGTATGCACCGGATATGGGATCCAATGGTGAAATTACAATGAAAGAGTATACAGAAAGACACGATTATGAATATGATGATACAGAGAATGGACATAATTTTATGGGATATGAAGAGGAGGCAATTTGGAATCCTAATGTTGAGGATAATGTATACTTACGTGATTCATTGTATGAATATGAGACCACTGAGTTTGTGTTCCTTAGTAATTATTATCAGTACATTATTACGAGGAAGTACAATAAATTTCATCTTCAAATAGAGGAAGTTATTTCTACGGATGAAGGTGAGAACTCGAAACAGATAAAACACGCTTATAAGTATTATGCAGATACAAGTAAAGCTTATAAGGATCAGAAGCTACAATATCAATATGTAAAAAAGAAAAAGACTACCTATATTGATGGGAGACGAACTCGAACAGAGCCAGAGGTTATTAATTATGAATATGATGAATATGGGAATGTATTGTTAATCGATCGTGAGAGGGCCGAAAAAGAGAAATTTAAGTATGATGTGCCAAATAAAGATGGATTTATTCGATATTTGATTCAAAAAGATGAATATAAAAATGATAGTAATAACTTTTATCGTACGGAATATGTTTATGAACGAATACCAAGCTTAGATAATAAAGAGGAGTTTCAATTGATTGAAAGAATGACAGAACAAAAAGTGGTAGAGGGAAAAGTACAAGAGTGTAAAAAAGTTGTATATCTCTATCATCTTGATTATGAAAAACTAACGCATGGTTTACTCTACAGAAAGTCCACCTATCTATCTGATCAGTATGTACACTCAGAGTATTTTGATTATGAGGTATCTACGGCACAAACAGATGCAGTAGTTATAAAAATGAGAAAAGAAACCACAGACTCTCAACCACTAACTCTGTGTACTCAAAGTCATATTTCAGCAAGTACTGGTGCAATCTTACTCGAGGTGGATTCAGAAGAAAATAAGACACAGTATACTTATGATGCTCTAAATCGAGTTAAATCGGTTACTACAGGCATTGGCAGTGAAAAATATGAAGCTGAAACATCGTATGAATATGGATTAGAGAAGGGTGTTTTAGTAGTTACTGAAACTTCACCAGATAAAATGGTGAAAAAATCATATCTAGACGGATTAAATAATGAAGTGTTAATCAAATCTGGTGAAAATCAACGTGTGATTGCAAAATCTTCTTTTAACACGCTATCACAGTTACTAGAAGAACATGCGTATGATTATGAGTTGATATCAAATGACGGAGAGGAAATAAATATAGATATCTATAATAAATATAAGTATGATTCGTTTGGGAAATTAATACAGATAGAACATAACAATGGTGTAATATATCATGCTAATTATGATATGATCGATGAAATGATGACGGAATATTTGGAATATGATCATAAAACGGATGAAGTTTCAAAACATATTTGTAAATATGATGTATTTGGAAATATTCAATCGGAAGAAT
Source organism: Bacillus cereus group sp. BfR-BA-01349 (assembly GCF_022663795.1). Lineage (NCBI taxonomy): Bacteria > Bacillati > Bacillota > Bacilli > Caryophanales > Bacillaceae > Bacillus > Bacillus cereus group sp. BfR-BA-01349. The sequence continues at coordinate 88,458 of NZ_JAKUGE010000005.1, read as the reverse complement.
TTCTATTGGAATTCAAAAAAATGGAGTAAAGTCGGATGCGAGTTTAAAAAAAGTAATGTATAGTTACGATGATTTTAATAATATTGATACGGAAACGATTTGTATTCTAAAGAGTGAGTTTGATGCTTTAGAAAAAGAATATGATTCTCTAGAAAAAAAATATGAATATGATTGCTTTAATAGAATTACTTGCATTAAAGAGTCGTGGATAGGAGAGTTAAAGAATGGATCAGCGAAAGAATTGATCGAAAGAACATTTAGTTACGAATACTCTCCGTATTCTGAAAAATTATTGCAAACTAAGATTTATGTGAATAATAAATTAATGGGAGAAAGAAAATATGATCGTTTTGAAAGGCTGGAAGAAGAGCAAGTTGGTGCGAATTCCCCTAGAAAATATCAATATAACAATGGATCTTTTAAACCAAAACAAATGGAGACTCCACGTGGGGAGCATATCAAATTTCAATATGCAAAGGAACTAAATAATAAGCCTACGAGTGTTAGCGTGGAAGGCAAACATATGAGATACCTATATGAATATGATCCAAATACATCGCTAGTGACTAAGCAAGTAAATAATTCTACAATCCGTGAGATAACTTATGATTGTAACCGGAATATTAGCAACGAAAGACTAGAAATAAACAAACATGAGTATAACAATGCATATGTATATGCAGAATTCGGTACTTTAAAACTGATAGAAAAAATGAGTGGTGAACAAATCGAATATCGCTATAATACACGCGGACAGGTAATAGGTTTTATAGAAGGGGATTTGGAGGTGGAAATGACCTATACAAATGATTTTCCATTAGAAATTCGAATGACAGGGGAGGAAAATGAAGATTTTATTAGTAAATTTACTTATGATGCAATGGGTAGAGAGGTCAAACGAGAATTTTTATGTAAACAAGATTCAGAACAAGATTTAAAACCAATGGGGCATATTTCGGTAGGATACAATAATGCTGGAAAAATAAGTTTTAAAGAAATAGATTTTGATGGAGAGAATGTGCAATGTAAGTATCAATATGATATATTCGGGAAAATCATTTTAGCAGAAATGGAAGGAACGAGTTATCCTGAGGATATGTTTGGAAATGAGATAACGAAATTGGAGTATAGTTACGATGTATTTGATAATATTGAATGTGTTACAACAAGTTATTTAAATGATGATCCGCGCACTGCTACTTTCATTTATGATGAAGATTCTCCTTGTAAATTGATTAAGGTTAAGAATTTAACTTTTAAGGATGAGGAAATAGATATTGAGTATGATAAAGCCGGAAATATTATTTTTGATGGAAAGAAAGATTATACGTATGATCCATTTGAAAAGTTGGTTAGCACGGCAGCTAGTGCAGAGGATTTGTCCATTTATACGGATGATTTTGTAGGTAGGAAGTATATGCAAAATTGCACGCAAACAAAAACAGCTACTACAACTTTTTATGATAAAGATAATAAGTTAATTCGATCCATAACGAATAATGAAGATACAGAAAAAGATGTTGAAACAATGGATTTTATAGAAATCAATGATCAAATAAGTTACATTAAGTCTGAAAAAGATGGTAAACGTGCGCAGTATGGTTTGTTAAATGATATGAATGGAAGTAATTATGGTTGGGTAAATATGAATGATTGTAAAGAAAAAGGAAATCTAAGAGTGTACACACCGTATGGATTTACAAATATGAATGACCAAATTCCCATTCAATTTGCAGGTGAACCCTTCGATTCTCATTCAGGATTGTATCACTTGGGAAATCGTGCCTATAGTCCGTTGCTAATGCGTTTTTTGCAGCAAGATGAAGCGAGTCCATTTGATGAAGGTGGACCAAATCCATATCTTTATCCTGGAGATCCAATAAGTTTTACCGATCCTAATGGAAATATTAGTACATGGGCAGCAGTTGGAATTGGGCTAGGGGTTGCAGGGTTGTTGTTTTCTGCCTTTACATTTGGATTAGGTGCGGTCGCGGTAGGCGGCGTACTTGCCTTTGTGAAAACAACAGCGGGAGTTTTAGCTGCTACTTCTCTTGTATTAGAAACGGCATCTTTAGCAACTGGAATTGCAGCAGCTGTAACAGAAGAGTCAGATCCAGAGACATCTAGACAATTAAGTGTAGCTTCTGGAATATTAGGTTTAGGTTCATTTGTTACAGGGATTGGAGCGACAATAAAATCTGCTCCTTCTCTAATCGGGAAATTTAAAGCAGAGAATATGATTTCTGGTGCGGTGGATAGTGTTGATTTTATTGGAACAACTAATGGTGGAAAAACAATGAAATATTTATTTTCAGCAAATTATAAGGGAGGGTCCCTCCTTGTTACGCATGGGGTGCCATCGGAAAAGTTAATCAAATCGTTTAACGGATTAAGTGTCACAGGACAGCGTATAGCACCTGAATTAAGAGAGTTATACCGTATTTCTACGTTGGCAGGTGAGGCAACGGGACCTTTATATTTAAGGTCTTGTGGGGCTGCTAAATTAGGAAGAGCTTCAAATGCACAAAAAATAGCAACCGCCTTAAATAGAGAGGTAGTGGTATTTCCAAACCGATACACATGGTCTTTAAAAGGGTTATCACCAATATCGGCAGGAGACACATTATCATTTGTGGGTTGGGGCTGGCCACCATTTTCTAAGTTCCTAACATTGACTCCTTAATGTGAATTGAATTATTAGTTTGTATATCTGTTTGTTAAATATAATAAGAGGAGTGAAGATATATGGAGAGGAACAGTCAATTTCCCTTGATTGATAATTTTGCCGATGGAATGTGGCGTGCTTTTACTGTCCCAGGTACTGGTGGTGGTGAGGTATTTGAAAGGGAGTCTTCTAATGGGCGTGAAAGATATGTTTTATTTGTCCCTAAAAATTGGGAATGGGGTATTAACAAATTTACTAGAAGAACTAATAGTAATCTGCATTTTAAAAAAGGGTATAAATATAAATTCAGTTTTAATGGAAGAAGTGATATGCCAGAGGTATCGGACAAACAAATACATGTGAATTTGAGATTTGCGAAATCAAATGGACAACAACCACCTACAGATTTAGCGCAAACAGATTTTCGCCCTTTAACCAATGAATATCAAAAATTACAGTTGGAATTCTTTGCTACAGCAGATATTGATGAGGGTTTTGCATATTTTGAAATTTGGCCAAGAGAGAGTCTGAGAGTTCAAGGGACTTATGTTAGGTCGATTTGTGTGGAGGAGGAATCACCAGAACAAACGTATAGGTCATTATTTACTGAACATATGTATCAAGGTCGCTTAAGTACATTTTTAATTCAAACTAGGGGATACGATGAATTAACCCGTATCCTCTTGCGCAAGAGGTTGGAAAAATGGAAACTTAAAATTCCTGCAAAGTATCAAAGTAATTCTAATTATGTAATTCGAAAGCAGCCTATGCAATTAAAAGGGGGAAGAACTTATAGAGTGGAAGTTACTGCAAAGGGCGATACTTTGTCTAGGTTACAGTTATTATTTTTCGATGAAAGCAAGAGTGGTAGACCACAAGAGTTAGCCTCTACAGAGTGGTTTTTTTTAGAGAATCAGTCTAGGTTATATTCTCTTACATTCACATCTGAAAAAGATTATCCAGATGCGACAGTGTGTTTTAAAGTGAATAACAATGAAGCAATAAATCATGTATATATAGACCTTATAGATGTGAAAATAAATCAGGTATGACAAAATAGAATAGAACCTGAATTTATTTGTATGTAAGTCTCGTTTTATGCTTTCCTTTTAGGATATATTAAGTGTAGATAAAGTGAATTCTATTGTGCGTAATAGATCGCTCACATTTAAAATAATCTATATAAAACTGGCGATTTTTATATAGGTATGATAGGAGGATTCTTGTAGATGCTAGATAACCTTTTTCTTGTAATTAGTTTTTGGAATTAACTACTTGGGGAGTCCCTATTTATTGTATGATATATAATAAATAGGGACTTTTTTTGAAAAATGCATGTAAAATGATGAATAAGGTATACGAAATAAAAAAGGGATCATGATGGGTGTTTGATGGATGGTTACGCTTTTAAGAAGTTACTTGTCTTCGATAATATGAAAAATATTAGCCAAATTCTTAAATGAAGTATTAGAATTATCGATGCAAATGGTATTTTTCGGAAATGATAAAGGAAGTTCTTAACGAATTTGTTAGAGGTTTTTTATGTGTTTTTGAGTAATAAATTGCATTTCGAAAACAATATATATAATATTTGCATTTTTTATATAGGTATGATAAGATAGTTCTTGTAGATGCTAGATAACCTTTTCCTTGTAATTAGTTTTTGGAACTAACTACTCGGGGAGTCCCTATTCAATGTATGATATACATTGAATAGGGACTTTTTTTTGGGGAAATGCATGTAAAACTATGAATAAGTTATAAGAAATAAGAAAAGGAATCATGGTAGGTGTTTGGTGGGTAAAGGATTATACAAAATTAGTGGGTTTAATGGATGATTGTGCTTTTGAGGGGGGACTCAACTTCGAGAAAATGCAGAAATATTAGCCAGATTCTTAAATAGATTATTAGAATCATTGATGGAGTACTATAATGTCATGATATAGAGTATCGAATATGTAAAGAAATATAATCTGAAGAGGTGGTCTTTAGAACAGATTCGGTCAGGGGCTAGTAATTTAGGAAACAATGAGAATGGCAACTTTAGTTGTGTAGAGAATAAAGTTATGTATAGGGAGGGCGTCAAAGATGTTTGCGATTGGTAAATTTTCTCGGTTGTGTAAAATGAGTGCTCGTATGCTAAGATATTATGACAAGGAAGGATTGTTAAAGCCGGAGCATACAGATGAAATAAATGGATACAGATATTATGGAAATGATCAATTAGAGAGGGCTTTATTAATTAAAAAATTGAAGGAATATAAATTCTCTTTGTTAGAAATCAAAACGATTCTACATACATCAGAACAGAAACTAGTTACTAGACTGTTATGTTTGAAAATAAAGGAGCTTTCCAAAGAAATTAATCAAAATAGAAATAGCATTAGTGAGATACAAAATATAATTGAGAAAAAAGGAGGCTTGATTAAAGGGGAACAGAAAGGGCATGATATATTGTTGGGGATTAGGGAAGAGCGAAAGGTAATAAGTCAAAGAATGCAAATTAATATTAATTATATGTACAAATACATTGATATTTTATACGATAATGCAGAAAAAATGGTATACAATTATGTGGTGTGCCCTCAGCTGTTTTTTTGGATGAAGAATTTCTGCCTAGTAATAGTGATATTGAATTGATTATTCCAGTTATGTATAAGAATAATACAGCTATATCAAGCCAATGGAAGGTGAAAGATTTATCAGAACAATTAATTGCCACTACTTTGCACATCGGAAGTTATGAGGATATCGGTTATGCGTATATAGCGCTTGAAGAATGGATGGAATGTAACGGGTATTGTTTAGATGGTCCACCTTATGAAAGTTATTTAAAAGGTCCTGAATGTGACTGCCATATCAATGAATATGTTACGCAAGTTTGTTTTTGTGTTGTTAAAAAATAACAGGCATAGTTAATTTTTTTTGGAGAGCCCAAAACTAAGTGCAATAGAAATTATTTTAAAAAGGGCTTTAAAATTATACTAATATATATCTTTGTTATTGGATTTTTCGCATTCTAAGAAATGTTTAATTTGTATAATGCGTTATTAGGCAGGTGTTTTTTATAGAACTTTATTTTTAATACTTAAATATATAATTTTAATATATATGGCTCTTGATAAATTTGTCTAGTCACAATAAAAAAGGAGGGGACTGAATTTTTCAAAAACAATTGCAAATACTTTTTAATCTTTTTTGAAAAAACATTTGACTCTAACATAATGTTAAGATTTATCCTGACTATATAAAGGGTGTTTTCCAAGAGAATTATTCTTTATGGTGATCTAATAAGATTTTTTTGATAAACATGCTACATGAATCTAATATCGTTCAAACGGTATATTTAAGGGGATTAAAGGAGGCTAGCAGAAACAATAAATTATTGATTGAAAAATGTAGAAATCACTAAAAGTAATCACTCGATTAAATTAAAGGAAGTGTTATGCAATGACGTTAACCAAAAGAATGTTTTTTTAACCATTTTCACAGTAGCGGTGGGTGTAGGGGATGTGTGTTCCTCACCAATTGTATCTGCAGAAGGCATAAAAGAAGAGTATATCGGAAAAAATGCATATGTATATAAAAATTATGATACTTATCAAGACGGTGATATAAAAGCATCTTTAACAGTTGCTTTTATTGATGATCCGAATTCAAATAAGAGATTTGCTATAGTAACTAATGATGGAAGTAATATTAATGCAGATTATACACAATTCAATACATATTGGTACTCCGGATCGTTAAGGTGGCCCTCAGCTTATCATGTAGGTATGACAATAACAAGTAACAATGCTCAGTTTCATAATATGGCTCCAAAGAATGAAAACCAAACCCATAAAGTAACGTCTACGGTTACCTATAATATTGGAGGGGCTTTAAAAATAGCAGAAAAACCAGAAATAAGCGCAACAGCAGGATCTTCTTGGTCAACGAGTGTATCATATGATCAAAGGGATTATTCTACAGTGGTAGAGCAAGATACTGATACCGTATTAAAATGGAAAATTGGATATAATTCTTTGGATAATTCTGGATGGGGTCATTATAATCGTGATTCTTGGAATCCTACCTATGGAAATCAATTGTTTATGAAATCGCGCACAAAAAATTGGGCGGAAAATAATTTCCTTTCAAAAGATGAGGTGCCGAGTTTAACAGGTTACTCTTTTTCCCCTGTGACAATAGGGATAATAATGACTGATAAAGACACATCTACATCTACTATGAAAATGTCTTTTAAAAGAGTCTCAGATCAGTATTATCAAAAACATGATGGAATCATACAGTGGCGGGGAGAAAATACAAAAGATGCTGAATCAAGAGAGGTTGAACATACTTACCAATTAGATTGGAGAAATCATACAATTGATAGGCTGAATTAATGAGGAGAACGAAGTATTATAGTTTTCAGTGGTATTCAAATTTAGATAGTGTGGCAAAAAGTTGTAATGAGTGTATGCTGTATTAATTATAAAAAAACTATTCTGATTGTTTTGATTTTTAAATTATACAGGAATAAAAGGGTTAATAGAGTGATTCATTGTTGGAAAGGTATAGAATCAAATTACACACCTTACAGTGTAGAAATGAACGGGACCGTTAATCCTTTTATATACCAAGGGTAACGTGTGAAGGTTTTAATTATGTTTGTGAGTCGTATAGGGGCGCGCCAAGAAAATTCAATTTGTTCTTATTTGAGCTACTCGCAAAAAAACAAGGTAAATCCAACCATTTTGTTGAGTTTGCCTTGTTTTTAATTTTAGTTAAATGTTTTCAGAGAAATTGGAATGTCACATTGCTGATTTCGCAGGAGTAGATTCGAATCTGTTTTATCTTTACTAAATCAATTCACATGAAGGGTAAGATATGGACTATGATTTGCCAATATGTTTTTCCTTCTTTAATGTATTCATGAATAATAGGGTAAGTTGAAATACACTGTAAAACCATGAAATTGACTTTCTAACCATATTAGCAGTAGTTATATACTGTTCAGTAGATTTATCTATTTTTGTATCATATCCATAAATTGATTGAGGGAACGGGCCGATGTAACCAATATTCTGTATCAGACATTAAATATAATATATTAATAGGAATCATTTTTTCGGCTATATTTTTCGAACAGTCTTTCATAAAGGAGAACCTTTTGCTTTTTTAACTTTATTATAAAAGGATTTCTATTGTGGATGGTGACAGTCTTATTTTTAGGAAAAGAAGAATCTACTGTGCTATCCATTTTTTTAGCTTGTTATATATTTGTTTTTGGAATTCTTGAGCAGTCATTAGAAGTACTGCTTGTTCACAAAAAGTATGTAGATGCTTATTATATTCATCCCAATACACCAGTTGTTTTCAGTAATCCGCATATTTTTTACTACCTTTAATATAAAAGGCTTCCAGAATTTAATTCACCTATAATTTAAAAAACACATAAGCTTCAAAATGAAGCCGAATAAATTCTCTCTGGGTATCTATTGCTGTTATGTTTGGGGGCTAATTTATTGCCACCATTTCTTCGGAATTCAGGATAAATCAACGAGAAGAAGAGAGTTCTTATTCTCTTTCTTATTGTCGAAATACATTACGGATATCCAATCAGATTTTCTAATAAAAACGAAATTGAGTTTTCTAATCCTTTATACTGAGTAATAGGTATTAATTTTAGTGATTCAAGCATTTGGTTCAATTGAGACCGCAGGTCTTTTCTAAAATTAAGTCTTTAAAACTATCGAGTTTTGCTTCAGTGTATTTGAATAGCTTAGAAAAGGGAACCTTTATTAAGATGAAGGATGTATTAAGTTTCCACAAAGATTTTTTCAATTATTCCTTTAATGTTCTGACATCTGTATAATTATACTGTTTATTCTAATTTGTTGCATGTAATCGTATTATATAGTGGGTTATTTACTTTGCACATTAATTTTTATGCGAATTATCAATCGGTTAACAAATAATGTCGAATGATATATATTTTTTCTTTTATTTGTTAATTGTACACTGAGAGGTGAGATGCTACACAAAATAGGGGGAAACGAAACTTTTATTTCAAGGACTAGCAATTAAATTAATTTGAATTCAAAAATTAAGAAATGAATGTGTTATTTATGAAATCAATAAACACGAATCTTACGGAACGTTTTTATCCTAAAGAGGTTTCTATATTTGATAATGAGCCGAGTACTGAAAAATTTGCAGGGAAGGTTCAATATCATCAGACATTATATACCTTACAGTTAAAAACTGGTGTCTATATAGAAGATCCTTATTTTATGGGAAAGGTGCTTCATTCTTGTGAACCTAATTCGATTGTCAATATGGAAACACAGGAATTTTATGTGATTCGAGATATAAATGTTGGGGATTACATTACAATTGATTATTTGAAAACTGAAGATGTTTTATTTCAATCATTTCAGTGTGCCTGTGGAACATCTGTTTGTAAAGGGTATATAGCAGGGCGTATACCCAAAAAATATTATAAATGTGCAAACTAAAGGTAGAAGTGATTGATCATGAAAAGTATAGCATGAGATTAGATGAAGATTCGTATAAACTTACTCAAAAACTATAGTTTATTATTTTTTTTATAACATCCGGTAGATCAAAAGGACGCATTCTTACCGTGCCTTATAGGCAATTCGGTAAGGAAGGAGATAGAAAATGGAAAGGTTTAGTTTATACTTTGGAAATTCTTGATAGTAGCTAGATGGAAACAATACAGTAAACTCACAATCTTTTGTTGTGAGGGCGGAGTGAAGGTGCAGTATTGAGTAGTAAGTACAAATGTAGGAAAAAATTTAAATAACACTAAAGAACATCGTATTATCAATGGATACTTTCGCTCGGAGTATTTCGATAATCTAGATCAAGAAAAATTGGAAAGAAGCATTAGGCTGATGGATTGTACTTTTTCTAGGATGAGGTGTTCCAGTTTAACTGTACCACCTCATTTTTCTCTGTCTTCTTATGAACTTCAACCAGTGATACCAGTGATAACTGGTTGAAGTTGTGTATTTAAAAACACAAAAAATGATTATCTTCTGTATATTAGGGGAAGGGTAACGCTTTTTTTTTTGAGGCCGCTTAAAATAGTCACAATCTACGTATAAATAGATTATGCCTATTTTTGTTTAATTTACAGCTTTTAATTTATTAGGTGAAATGTTCACATCAAATTGAATATCGGATGATTGACAATTATCATCCAATCCATATTGCCGGAATATATTTACAAGGTAAGATAGATAGTCAAATCAGATTGTTACAATCCTTACAAAATTGTAATACTAATGTCATGTAATTAGATAATGAAAAACTGAAGTATCTTTTATAATAAAAAAAGAAATTGATAATATAATAAAAGAAGAAAAGGAAGTAAGAGCATGATTAATAAAATATGGAAGAAAGCTATCTTGATTGTAGGTAGTATTATCATTGTTTATTTTCTAGCTATAATTATTTCAGCAGATTCAATATCCTATCCCACCAACCAACAACTTAAAGAAGCTGAAAAAGTAGCTGAACGATATATAAGTGAAAACAGTAAGGTGGAAGTTATAAATATATCTAGCAGTTTCACAGCTGAGATGTTCGATCGTACAATTCATATTGAAGGGTATTCGAAAGAGAATCCCCAAGAAGTATTGCGCGTGGATTTTGATCAAGTGACAAATAAAGAGGAAAAAGTGACTAGAAAATCGATAAATAAAATTTGCACATCTTATGACAAAGGATATAGTTTTAAGTGTCAAGATTTACAAAAATAAAATGAATATTATAACTATTCGTTTTATTTTTGTAAAACCCAATATACTTTAAAAGTAAGAACACATGACAGGTCTTTCTTGTAATGTGTTTTTTCGTTTTGGTTAGGTAAGTTCTATGCTTATAAAGTAAAACAGTATAGTATGTATTTCCTTGTACACTTGGATTACTTTACTATACTGGTGGTAAAATCAAAAAACTTTGAGTGGTTACATATTATTTTGTAAGTGGTCCTAAAAATAAGGAATCTTTGCCGTGTCTTCATCAGGGTTAATGAGATGGAACTATATTTTTATAAGTGGTGTGCATTTTTCTTATTAGTTGGGCATGAAAGATGCTGCTCGCATTTTTTGACCTTATAAAATCACAGTAATAACTCTGTATTTGAGGAGGAACATAAACGGTAACTTGTGATATCCGTTTATATTAATTTGTTAGGGTTTTGCACTATTAATTCAAAATAGTTGTAGTGGTTAGATGAGATGCTTCAAACGCACTAGTATACATTTGAAATCATGGAAGTATGATGAAAAGGGATAAAGGTATACGGGGAGGAATATTTGGTATTTAATTTATTGCAGTGTTAATAATTAATATAATAGGATTTTTATAAGGAATAATAATATGTATTTTTGCATAATTGTTAATCAGTCATTCTAAAATATAATGAGTTGTGTTATAATAAAATTGTAAAAACACTCACTTTTTTACAATCTATTTTTAGATATGGTATCATCTTAAACCTCAGGACGTGCGTGCATCCTGAGGTTTCCCATTTTAAATATATTTGAAGTGATTTATAAGGAACTAACTTTGGATCGGGGATAATCTACTTGTTTGAACATAGGAGTGATTTTGAAATAGTTCATTAAAGTAGTAAAAGCATAAGGATGTTTAATTTGATGAAGTAAAACTATTAATTAGTACTGAATATAATGCTAGAAGATTTGTCAAATGAATAATTAAAAATATAGAAGAAGAGAATATTAAAAAATAATACCAAGTCATTAAGTGGCTTAAGGTGATATCGAACATAAAAATCCGATTATCTGGAAAACAATGGACTTAAAGTTGGTGTTTTTCAAATAATCGGATTTTTCTGTTGTTTTTGAATGTATGTAGGGCTATAGCAAAAATTAGTAGGATGTTTTTTCTAGGTGTATTCACATGGTATGAGTTTTGTAGAGTTTCCTGTTATTAGCTATGAAAATAATAGAGGGAAAAACGAAATGGTTATAATAAAAAAACTAAATATGCAATATTGCATGTTATATAAAATAATTAATCTTAATGTTTTATAATTTCAATGTAGTTTGTTTGACGAAATTCAACATAAAAACTCATAGAAAGAGAATGCATATGAAAAACATAAAATATAAGTTGAAGATTTTGTTATCAGCAAGTGTGATTGCCACATCTATCGCCTTACCATCATCTAGTTATGCAGAAGTAAATAATGTACTTTCCACTGAAAAATATAATGAATTGGTAGGTTCTACTGAATTTATTTCTGGACAACTTACAAAACCAACGTCAAAAAAAATAGAGAATATTATATTTGATTACATAAATGGAAATAAGGAGAAATATAACCTCGGAACAAAAAATGCCGAAAACACATTTATTGTTCAAAAGAAAGAACAAGATAGCACAGGGAATACTGTTGTGCGTTTGCAACAAGTTTACAATGAAATCCCAGTTTCGGGATCTACGCAAGTGGCACATATTAACAAAGAAGGGATGCTAACAGTGTTTTCAGGAACGGTAGCACCTGAATTAGAGAAAAAGCTGCCACAATTAAATGAAAAAATATCAGTTGAAGATGCTATTACTATTGCAGAAAAAGATTTAGGTTTTAAACCTAACTATGAAATAGAACCAACAAGTCAGTTAGTTATTTATAGCCAAGGTGATAGGGCTCAGTATGCTTATATTATTCAATTAAACTTTTTATATCCACAACCTGGAAACTATACATATTTTATTGATGTTAATACAGGTGAAGTTGTATCCAAAAATAATGCTATTCATGATGTAACTTCTAATCAATTTACGAATGTGACTGGAAGCGGAAAGGAAGTATTGGGCGATGCTAAAAAATTGAATCTATCTCGATTAAAAGATTCTACATTTAATTTACAAGATTTTACCCGAGGTAATGGAATATTTACATATGATGCAAAAAATCAGCGGAAAATACCTCGGAATATTTGGAATACCCAAAATGATACATTAGAGTCTGAATATGATGCAGCAGCAGTAGATGCTCATTATTATAGCGGACTAGTATATGATGTTTATAAAGGTTATTTTAATAGAGATTCTTATGATAATAAGGGCGGGGCTATCCGATCAGTTGTACATTTTGGAGAAAACTATAATAATGCTTTTTGGAATGGACAACAAATGATATATGGAGATGGAGACGGTAAACGATTTATTCCGTTATCAGGTGGAATTGATATCGTAGGTCATGAAATTACACATGGAGTTACACAATATAGTTCAGGTTTAATTTATAAAAATGAATCTGGCGCCTTAAATGAAGCGATATCAGATCTTTTTGGAACATTAATGGAACATTATGCATATAGAAATCCAGATTATGAAATTGGTGAGGATGTATTTACCCCTGATACGCCGAATGACGCATTGCGTTCCATGAGTAATCCAACAAAATATAATCAACCGGATCATTATTCAAAACGTTATGTAGGCTACGCAGATAATGGTGGGGTTCATATCAATAGTGGGATTATTAATAAGGCGATGTATTTATTAGCAGAAGGTGGAACGCATTATGGAGTAAGTGTTCCAAGAATCTCTCTATATAAGACTACACAAATTTATTACCGAGCTAATACCATGTATTTTACGCAGACTACAACATTTAGCCAAGCTCGTGTAGCGTTAATGCAAGCGGCAGCGGATTTATATGGACAGGACTCTTTAGAAGTTAAAGCTGTACAAAAATCTTTTGATGCAGTAGGAATTGAATAAGCTTTATGTTTGAGCTGCAAGCTTAATTCTGTGACATGAATTAGAGATAGTTGTTATGTAGAAATAATATACTTGTGAATGAGAGTGAACAATGTAAAAAATAAGATCCATACGATGGCTTGATTTCGGTATTCAATCGAATGTATAGGCCATCGTATTTTTTATGAGGGTTTATAGATGATAAAAATAAATATATTGCTCCCCGCATGCATTAATTAGCTTTGTGACATAATGCATGCAGAGAGCATATCATTATAGATACTAATTTTAGTATTTTTATAAATTTAAAGGGATTAAGTCCAAAAATGGGGGTTTTGAAGAAATGGAATAAAAATGACAATAGCATAAGGGAATTATAAGACATTGAAAGAACTTCTCTGTGTTTCTCTTAAAATCCATCCTACGTATAAAATAAAGTCTTAGCTAACTTTACTTTATTCTATATCCACATTCACTATTTATCAAAATTAGGACATACCCAAACAGTCCAACATGTATGTAATACGATTTCAGTCTACATATTTTCATTTGTAAATCATAGGTATATTCATATTTTAAGATTAAATGCAGCATTTTAGGATGTTTGAAATCAGTAAAATCCATTCGAAATTGCGTAAACAACTGATGAAAGAGCGGAATGGAATTGAACAACAATTTAGTAAATTAAAGAAAGTGAGTCTATGACCTTTTGTTACACGTATCTCGACTGTATTACTTTAAGGGGGACAATTGCCTTTTTGTTTCATAGCTACATAAACCACAATAGCAGCGGCTTTAATAATATATGAGAATATTGTGTGCTGAAATTCTAAATGAGGAATTAATAAGAGTATTGTCCACAGTGTCTGGAAGGATAGAATATTAAAAATGAAAGCCCAAGGGTGATTTTAATCATTCTTAGGCTTTCATTTTTAGGAAGGAAATACATACACATACAATAATAAATTTTTTATTAACATCTATTACAAATTTTAGTATATCATGATTTGTAATAGATGTAGTAATATGACAGCATATGCATAATTGCATTTCTGGATAGTTTTTAAATCATTTGATAGTGAAATATCGGAAGAAGACGAATTATCAAATGATTTAAAAGACATTTTTCAGTAGTTGTGTTTAAAAAGGGACTTGAATTTATAGTATTAATGCATTTTTTTGAAGAAGTGTTACCTGTTATATGATCATTAGGTTAAATGTTTATTATGATTTTGGAGTGAAAACGTGATGTTAGTTTCATTTATTGTTATGAGGTGGCCTGAAAAAACGTATGGTAATCCCTTAGTAGATTAATGAGTGATTGATTGGGGAGTAAAGTTAGTACCGCTTGAAGGGAGTTTTTTGAAACCGCAGTATTAGTAATAGAAGTCTTGAAAATAGGACTTTTAAACAGATGAAGTTGATGAGAAAAATGAACTTAGATATAAGCATAATTTATTCTTTGTAATTGACGAATGTATTTTATAATTAATTGTAGAAAGGACAAAAGCCTTAAGATGTCTCTACTCATCTTAAGGCTTTTGTTTTGGAAAGTGAAAAAAACATACAATAACCAGTGTTCTTACAACAGTCTCTACAAAAATAGTATAGCATAGTTGATAAGGTAAAAGTGAAAAAACAATAAATATGTATAATTGCATATTTATTGTTTTTTTGTGGTAATGTATTTATTAGAGGATGCACCATCGTTCTTAAGCTAATAAAACCGATATATACTTTAAAATAAAAAAATAGGAATATCTAGATTTTATATCGAACTCAATATCTTTGTTTAGGTGGTGTTGCAAAACTCATACATATTCAAAAACACATGCATCTGTAGTGTTTTTTAGAATATATTGTTCAAGTTCCAGAAAAGCATTTACAAAAATCAGATGGTAAACGACTGTAAAAAATTTAAAACTTGATTTATATAGCAACAAAGTACGTTGATAAAGATGGGAACGAAATTGTGCTGGATAAAAATAAAATTACCAAAGTCTGTATTGATGATTTTGCCATTAAGAAAAGACGACGGTATGGCACAATTATGGTGGACATAGAAACACATAAAATTATTGATTTAATCCCTTCAAGAGATTTAGAAGATGTACTTGCTTGGCTCAAAACTTTTCCGAATTTAAAAATTGTTTTTAGGGATGGCTCTATTACTTTTCGTAATGCCATTGCTCAAGCTCATCCAGCTGTTATTCAAATTAGTGATCGATTTCATTTAATTCAAAATCTAACGGGCTATATCAAACAAGCATTTCAACGCTTGTTACCCAATTTAATAAAGGTTAGTCATCTATCAGAGAATCAAGTACATCCAGCTTATCAATTTCTTACTTTACAAGAAAAAATTTCGCTCGCGCAAAAAAATGAAAAAAGAAAACACCCCCATTTCTACGCTTGCGAAACAATTAGGGATGGATATTCGTACACTTCAAAAATACATCACCTTATCAAAATAAAAAGTGTCTTTTCTTTTTATGACCCAGTCTGATAAGGACCGTGTTGAAAGAAGAAACAGTAAAAAAACGTCATTAAAAAGGTTAAAAAAGCTTCATTCCGAAGGAATGAGTTTGAGAAAAATTGCTACATACTTACATTTAGATCGACGAACAGTAAAAAAATATGTGGAGACGAACTTACAGGCGGTAGTTGTACAAACTCGATCAAGTCGAACGAAAAAAAGTGATCCTTACTTAGAACAGATTCTTACATCCATTCGAAAAGGGCTCTCAGCAAAGAAAATTCACGATTATTTGGTTGTCCAAGGATATACCAGTAGTACTTCAACGACTCGATATTGAATAAGAGAACTTAAGAAAGAACTAAATCAAAAGAAGAAATTTTCATTTTTTATTTCAAGGAACAAAATAATTCGGTTAATTTTTAACCAAAAACCCGAATCAACCGTAGCTACCGAGCATATAGAAGAAATCTTTAATAAATATCCGTTGGTTCGCGAGCTACTAACTTTACTATATCAATTTCAAAAGATATTGACAGACAGGCAAGCCGAACGGTTTGCTGAATGGATACATCAAGTAGAACAACTCTCTGTTCCGGAGCTAAAATCGTTTATAAACGGAATCAAACGAGACTTGGAAGCCGTATTTCATGCATGTACATATCCTTACAGTAATGGTGAAGCAGAGGCGAGTGTGAATAAAGCCAAGCTTATTAAGCGTATCATGTTTGGAAGAAATAGTTTTGATACCTTGCGGAAAAAGATTCTATTGCGAGAACTCAACTAATATGGGAAAGAGCCATATTTCAGTTAGCATTTATATTATTTTACAGGTACCTACTATGAGTAGTCGATTCATTGGATGAAGACATTTAATAGAGCAACAAAAATGAAGCAGATACAAATGACAGAAGTGTATGAAAATGAATTAGTTTCATGGGTAACAATTCTAGAGCCAATTACAGATGAAAATAAAAATATAATTGCAATTATTGCAGAGGATTCGGATGTTTTTATTATTTTGATTTAATAGAGAGCTAAAATATTAAAATGGATTTATATAGCTATATTAAATTATTTTATAACGCGTAGAGGAATAGTCATGTAGTTGCTTGAATATTTTTATTAAGTGTACCAAAAATAATCAGGAGGAGGTTAAAAAAATGATTAATAACTTACAAGATGTTATTGCTAAAGTGCAAGATTTTACAAACAAAATAGGGAAACAACGTGGTGCGAAAGGGTGCCCATCTTTTAATTTAGTGCCCGTGGGGTACGAATCGTACGCCGTATCTGCAACTTCAGATGTTACAGTATACAAAGAAAATCAAGGGACAAATTTGGAGGAGTTAGAGATTGCATCTTCAGTGTTTTCTAATGAAGAAAATGAAAAAAAGAATGTTGTTTTAAACTTATATGGAACCGTTCGTTCCACGGGGGAATGGAGTATAGATAATGGAGCAAGTGAATTAGGTAAACGTTTACTCAGGATTGAACCTTCGAATGATCCAACTAATGATGGTGATCAATCACCGATTGATTTGTATTTAGGAGATGTGGTTTCACGCGTTAATTCAGAGTGTTTGGGGATTGAGCGTCCATTTACAATTAAGCCACGCTGTAAGATTACGGCTACATTAATGGTGAAACAAAAGGAAATAAAACGAAAGTTTGAGGTTAAGCGTGAATTAAGAGGATACGTTGGTATTTCTTTTAAACAGGATGTCGATGGAAAAGAACAGGATACAATGATGTTGTATCATATTGCAGCAATTCTTAAACCATATGAAGATGAAGACATCAAAATTTTAGAGGATTTAAGTGGAGTTAAGCATGTATATTTAATAGATAAGGGTATATTTATAGGAACCGAATCAACAGAAGTATATATAAAAATTACAGAAGAGAATTTGGATACAGGATTTAAAGAAGAATATCAATTATTTGGAGAGTTTGAAGGGGATAATGTTTCATGTGAACATTAAAAGATAATTGAAAATAGAGAAATGCTTTTTTCAATCTTGTAAGAGTGAAAAACTTATATTTTTATTAATGGAATGGCAAAAAAATATGGGAGGTTTATATAATGGCAATTACAGATATGAGAGTACTAGCTGAACAATATGCAAGGTGGGCTTATGAACCAATTGCTGTACCAGGATCAATAACTGATTTTACAATGTATGAGGGGGTAATGTATGATGATAAAGCAACTCCCTCAAAAACAACTATTAAGGTTACACCAGCTTTAGCTAATACAGCTATACAAGTATTAAGAAATGGAACGGAATTTCCACAAACTCAAACGGTAAAATTCAGTGAGAAAAAAACACTTACTACTAAAACAACAACTACAGAGGGAATAAAAAATACGCAGAGTACAAAGATAGGTACAAAATTTAGTATGGGATTTAAATTGGAATGGCTTACTGGTGGATTTGATTATTCAACAGAAGTAACTTCAACAGGAGAATATAATTTCACAACAGCAACAGAACATACGACGAGTAATGAAAGCCTTTGGGAGGTAACACAGCCAGTAACTGTACCTCCAAATTCTAAAGTTACTGCTGTTCTATATATTTATGAAACATCATTCAATGTGGATTTTGATTTAGAGGCGAAAATAAGAGGGACTAAAACAAGCCCAATCCCCACTTATTATGAGTATTTTTCTGTGAAATATAAACGAAAATCTGATAATAGGAATGTTACGGTTTGGTTTGATGCAGCTAATTTATATGATACAAAATGGCCTGGTAAACCTTCTTCGTTTGTTGGAAGAGAGGTAGGAGGCTATTATCCACTATATTTTAAAGGGAAAGGAGCTTCAACAGTTCGAGCAGGTTTATATACTGAAGTGGAATTTAGACAAGAACCATTATCGGGATCCTCTGGTGAAAAGAAGATATGGAGAACAGGACCAATGATAGCACCTCCAGAAGGAGTGTTACCTTCTGGGGATTTAGGTGATGGTATACAGGTCGTAAATTAAATAGTATTTAAAAATCAAATTGAAATAAGCGTATGGTGTAATGAAATATTACCATGGGTTTGTTTTATTTATAATAATTAATATCCATAGCACAATTGGAGGAAGGTAGAGAAGGATGGCAATGAAATTCAGGATGGCAAGTTATTTGAAAAGTTTTTCTTGTATTGGAGAAAAGTGCGAAGATACATGTTGTAAAGGATGGAAAGTGGGGGTAGATAAAGAGCACTATAATCTATATAAAGTTATGGAAGAAACAACCTTGAAAAACTTATTTCAAACAGCCTTTGAAATAAATAAAGAAGCGGAAAGTGAAGAGAATTTTGCCTATATTCGGATGGATGTAAACGGCGAATGTCCATTTTTAACCACGGAGAAATTGTGTAGTATTCATAAAGAGCATGGAGAAGAAGCGTTGTGTAATACATGTCGTTATTTTCCAAGATCCACACGAAAAATTAATAATGAATACTACCAAACGGGGGATTTGGCTTGTCCAGAAATGGCAAGACTTATTTTGTTCTCAGCACCGAATATAGACTGGTTTACTGCAGTGGATGTATCTAAGCCATTTGCATTGGAGACTCTGACGATGAATCGGAACTATGTGAAAGAAATGCATAAAACATTTTTTGAATTGCTTTATTCTCGAAGTATGCCCTTGTCTAAGCGGTTATGGTTAATAGGAGTTTTTATTGAAGAAAGCATGGTTCAAGCAAGTAAAGGTAGTAGTCAAAAAATGATTAAATTAGCTAGAAAAAAAGTGAAAGAATTAGAGAAATATATGCCACAAAATTTTATTGAAGAAAAGTTAGAACTGTTTCTGCCAGAAATGCTATCTTTAACGAACCATATAAAAAAGGATTTTCAAGATCATCAGCGTTTAATAGAATGTATGTATTATTTTCAAGGAGGGATTGCAACTATTTTGCAGCAAAACAAAACTATAGAAGAAGTTATTAGGGCGTTTCAAGATCTCAATTGTCATACGAATTGCTCGTTTTTTGAAATTGATTATATATTTGAGAATTACTGTGCATACTATTTTCAAAAAAAAATCTTTCCATATGAACATTCCTCTTTAATGATAGGGTATATGGAGTTTATTGTTAATTTCTCTTTTTTACGTTTTTTGTTACAGGGTATTGGTGCATCGAATCAAGATTTGACTGAAGAAATAGTAGTTCAATTATTCCAATCTTATGAAAAAATAGTAGAGCATAATTACATTTTTTTCATGGAGCGAATCATGGTGGTGTATAAAAAATTATATAAAAAACATTCTGCCTATAATAAATGCCTTTCGGTATTGTTAAGTGAATAAAAATCTTTCTTATAATAAAACGAATAGTCCTCTTTATGAAGTGAAAAAGTCAATGCATACATAGAATAGATAGCGATTTCTTCTCTTTTTAAAGAGAAACGTAGTTACTTGTGGATTTTTTGTAACAGGGGGGACGTGCCTATCAACTTCAAGTTAGGAAAAAACATACTTTATTCATGGACTGTTCAAGAAAAACGAAAAAAATTAAATGATTTAATTGATTTTGAATATTTCTTCGTCCTCATTCCATTTAATGTGGCACGAGGACGAAGAAAATACTAATATACACAAAAAAATTGCTACTAAAAGTGTTGTTTTGAGAATAGAAATAAGCTCCTTTTGTAAACATTTCTGCTCGAGTACATCAGGGAATGTTCGGTACCTTTTCGTACTTTTCTTACCTGGTCGGGACCTTTGTGAAGCGAATTGCGTGGAACTGGAGCGATTATTAGAAAGGGATGAAAAATAAAGAACATAACGGAGAAAGATGTGTATGAAATTATTCAATGATGTGAAAGACGGGAAGTTAGGTCCATAATGAACAGATATAATCATTTAAACTTAATATATTGAAGTTGTAAATTTTGAACACGGCTAGATATCTCATTAAGTAAATCTTCTTAAAGTGAATTCTAAATACTTTTAACGATAATGTTCATTTTAAACTTCCCTCGGTATAATAAAAGAAAAATAGAAGACTGAGGAGAATTTATCATGCATGCAAGAGAAAAGAGAATTCGTATTTTGGATTTACAGGACCAGCATTGTCGGCAGTGTGAGAATAATAGAAAGCCGCTTAAACATTGTACGCCGTATTGTGAGATAGGGGAAGAGCTTATGTATTTGGGCAAAAAGCTATTTGTGGATACTTCAATTCGCAGAAAGTATACTGAAGAGCACTGGGAGCGTATATGTCAACAAGCTGTGGGATTACATGAAGAGGGAATAGGTTATACAACTATAGCCAAACAGTTGAGCTGTCATCCAAGTGGTTTACACGATCAATTGAAAAAGCGAGGATTATGGTGTGGAGAAAGTCGAAAAACGATACAGGAGAACAGCCGTGAGAAGTGGGATAGAGTATGCGAACAAGTTGTGGGACTAAAAGAAGAAGGAATGAGTTATCCTAAAATGGCAAAACAACTGGGAGTAGATGTTACGAAATTACGTAAGCAAATGAAAAAGCGAGAGTTAGATTGATTTCCGTATGCTAGGAATGAAAATTGAGCGATTGTAAGAAGGAGATGCTTACATGCCAGGTATATACCAAAACTTTGGTGGGGAGGTTGGAGTGTAGTAAGTAGTGCTGAATCATTTGTGGTTTTGTGAAAAAACACAAATGAACGTACAATTGATAAGGCTTTTGTAAGCGAGCATCAATTGTAGAGGATAAAGTTTTAACCATAAAGGTTACTCTTTGCTAATTTAAGTATAGAAACGAATGTGTGGACACTAGATGATTCAATATGATATGGCATTGGTATATATGGAGGTAATTAGGCCAACTCTTTGGCTAAGGTACCTGTAGTACTTGGAAATAACACAATTAGTGATACATGGAGTATTCTTTAAAAACCTGCAGCTACAGATGGAAGATATTGTTTTAAAGACGGAACAAAAAACAATATACAATTATTGTTCGAACAGGATCGGGACTATACCAGGTCCGAAAGGATTAGTTATTTATGAGAATTCATTGTCGTTATAAGTACTAAAACAGAGGCAACAAAAAGGAGCTCAACAGTAGGGTGGGTGAATCTGTATAAAGAAAAGGGTACTGTTTTTGCGGAATTACATATTTTATTTTTCCACTATTTCATTATAACACCCCTATATCACTTAAAAAATAGGCGCGTTATAATGAAACATATGAAATATGAGGAGTGATTTGGTGGAAGAAAAATTAGATATGTTGATGAAGATGATGCAAGGAGGATTTCATGGTTTGAGTAAGCAATTACAAGATGTGGATCAAAGATTGGAAAAATTAGAATCTAAGTTTGATGTCGCAAATGGCGAAATTGCATCATTACGAGAAGATGTAACGGATATGCATAAACAATTAACTGCGCATCGAATAGAAATCAGTAACAATTTTATCAAGCTATATGATACTGTTTCAGATAAAGAAACGGCAATTGAATTACTAAACAAGCGTGTATTTGGCACAGAAACCCAAATAGCTCGTTTGGAAAAAGAAAAACACTAAATTTGAAAGAAGAAAGCGCTAGCGATAGTGCTTTTCTGATTTGTGAAATTGCACCTTTTTGGATAGGTGTGTGGTGAATTTAGTCGGGAAAATATTAACCGAAAATGGTAAGTGGTGACAAAATCAGTGTAGGACAAATAATTATACCGCTAATCAGAATGGTGTTAATTTGAGTTGTTGGTACAGAAGATTCTTTCTCTTTTTAATAATGGGATATTTCAGCGTCAAAAATGAATGTTTTTCATGTTCTTTTTTGTGATTACTAACTCTAAATCTCTCTTTTGGATATATAAATATACTGTTTTTATCAACCTTCTTTTTCTATATAAAGTTAGGGGAAAGGAAGATAAATCTAGTAGAGGGACAACCTATAACAAGGGAGATGTTTCCTAGTATTGATAATTGTCTGGTTTAAAAAGAAAGGTATCAATTAGTTAAACTGTCTACATAAAAAAATATTGTAAAATCAGTTGTTTTTATAAAATTGGTTATCATACTAGAAAATGTTTTTTGAAGATACTATGTTTCTCCCAATAAGACGGAATTTTTAGGCATTCATTTGTTGATATATCTGATTTTTGTGCACTTCTCTTGTTTGTTTTTTAGCTCCTCCGGTAATGCGAAATTGTAGGTGAATTTATTCATAGATGTATAAGAATAAATTTTGTTTTTCACTACATACATTTTGGGGTGTTTGAGTACATATATTTATTATGATAGCATTCAAAATTCTTGTAAGGAGTGAGGGTTTTCATATGTGTAATAATCCGAAAATTAAATTAACAGGAGATATTGTGATGCCACCGCCAGGAGGTCAAAAAGAAGAATATGATTCGGCACGCCAAGTGTTTAACACTTGTTTTGATAAATATCCTGATGTTGTTGTCTTTGCGAAAAATACTCAAGACGTTGTGAATGCAGTAAGATATTCATTAAGTGAAAACACACCTATCCGAGTACGTTCAGGCGGTAATAGTTATGAAGGTTTATCTACTTTAGATCATGGTGAGGGGATTGTAATCGATGTCAGCAAGATAAATGATATAAAAATAGATTTTGAATCAAAAACGGTTAAAGTAGGAGCTGGTTGTAAAAATGCTGATTTAACTAGGGTATTGGGAGAGAATGGATTAGCTGTTCCTAATGGAATATGTCCTACACCTGCTATTTCAGGAATAGCTTTAGGAGGTGGTCAAGGTGTGCTCTCGCGATCGTTGGGGCTACTACTAGATCATGTAATTGAAATAGAAATGGTTGATGCTAATGGTCGTGTATTGACGGTAAATGAACAACAGCACCCGGATTTGTTTTGGGCTTTACGTGGTGGTGGAGGAAGTTTTGGTATTTGTACATCTTTCCGATTTCATACGCAGGAAATTAAAACAGTCGGTTTTGCTGAAGTTTGTTGGGAGTTTCAAGATTTAAAAGATGTTCTACAGGAATGGCAAAAGTATACATTGCCTAATTCTGATGAGCGCTTTACTCCTATACTGACATTGTCGTCAGAAAAGGATCAACCCGTGTTGATGCATGGGGTTTTTAAAGGTGCAGTTACAGAGTTGGAAAAATTGATACAACCGCTACTTAAAATCGGTTCCCCGAAGGTAATTATAAAAGAATTGCCTTTTTTAGAAGCTATAACTTTAATAGCAAAATATCAACCCACAGATCCTTTCTCATTTAAAAGTGTTGCACCTTATATAGAGGAAATATTACCTGAAGCGGGTCTTGACGTTATTCAACGTTTTATGAGTGAAGCTGAAGTGCCATCCAATTGCGCTGTTTCGGTGTTTTTTCAAGGACTGGGTGGGGCTGTTTCTAAGAAAAAAGAGAATGAGACTGCTTATCCACATCGGAAAACCCTAGCAAATATAGCGTTATTTGCTGCGTGGAATAAAACTGGAAAATCAGAAGAGGGAATTCGTTGGATAGAGGATTTTCGAAACGCATTGACACCTTTTACTAAAGGGGTATATGTTAATGCACCAGATTGCTCCATACAAAATTGGTCATATGCATATTATGGAGACAATTTCAAGAGATTGACTCAGATAAAAACTAAATATGACCCTGGAAATATTTTTGAATTTCCCCAAAGCATCCCACTTGCAAATCCCTCTGAAAATATGTAGATTATAAAGGGTATCTATAATGGGCTCTCGAAAGGTAATATAGATCCATTAATAGCATGTTTAGATAGGCATGTGAAATGGATAGAAACAAAAGGATTTCTATATGGTGGGACATATCATGGGATAGACGCAGTGAAACTTATATTTCGTTGTATGAACTTAGAATGGGATGATTATAAACCCAATGTCACTTGTTATTATGAAGATAAGGAAAAAGAAAGTATTATTGTAAAGGGATTTTATTCAGGAATTTTCAAGAAGACACAAAGGGGGTTTCAAGCTGATTTTGTTCATATATGGAATATGAGCGAGGGGAAAATCATAAAGTTTGAACAGTGTGTAGATAGTCATGTTGTTTGGGAAGTAATGAATTCTTAAATCATAGAATCAAAAATAATAATAATTTTTCATATTTCTTTAGTATTTAAATGGAGTTCTTTTTTTGAAAGTTGTTATTCCTTGTCCCCTTTGTAGAGATGAGCGCTGTTTTTTATTATTTTCATAATTTCCAGGTTACTTATAGAAGTGTTGAGTTGAGAAATTTGAATTTCAACATCAAATCATTTTAATTTGTATACAATGAGGATTGAGGACGATTCAAACTTTATGGCAAAAGGGCGAAGTTTTCCAAAATATGACTTCGTCTTCTTTCTATAAAATGAAGTGCCATAATTCTTCGCTAAAGCGTCAATATTTCTTATGATTCATCAGCTAAATATTTTGTTTTTTTCCATCAGAATGATTTATTTTTTAAAAAGCATTGTATCCGTTTAGTAGCTATGATTAAATGATTCATCGAAGCTGCATAAGAACAACGAATAAACCCTTCACCACTATCACCAAATATATTTCCAGGTACAACGGCTACCTTTTCTTTTAGCAGTACTTGTTCTGCAAATGTTGCTGATGATAATCCAGTTGGTGATATGGAAGGGAATACATAAAATGCTCCTTCAGGCACATGACAAGTCAGACCCATTTCATTAAATGATTTGACCATAAAATCGCGTCTTTTGTTATAAATGTTTCTCATATGGACAACATCATCAGTTCCGGAACGAAGTGCTTTTAGAGCAGCAAACTGTGACATCGTAGGTGCACACATCATTGTATACTGATGAATTTTGAGGATTAATTCTGCGAAATGTACAGGTGCTGCAATTATGCCTAGACGCCATCCAGTCATTGCGAACGTTTTTGAAAATCCAGAAATTAAAATTGTATAATCTCGCATACTAGGAATGCTTGCAAAACTAGTATAAGCATCATCGTATACTAATTCTGCATAAATTTCATCTGATAATACAATGAGATTATTATTTTTAACTATTGTCGCTATCTGTTCTAATGCATCTCTGCTTAAAAGTGTTCCTGTTGGATTATTTGGAGAACAAAGCAAAATAGCTTTTGTTTTTGGGGTAATTGCATCTTCTATTTGTTGTGGTTGAACTTTAAATTGAGATTCAGAGGATGTTGCTACGGGAACTACTACACCTCCAGCAAATGTAATGAGAGGTGCATAGGATATAAAACATGGTTCAATAATAATTATTTCATCTCCAGGGTTAAGAATGGCTCGGATAGCGAGATCTAATGCTTGGCTAGCGCCAACTGTTACGATAATCTCTTCATTTTCATCATATGAAATCTGAAATTTCTTTTTAAGATATTTTGTTATTTCCTGACGTAACTCCAATAATCCTGCACTAGCAGTATAGGATGTATACCCTTTTTCTAACGAATGAATACCTGCTTGTCGTATATTCATTGGTGTCACAAAATCGGGTTCCCCTAATCCAAGTGAAATAACTTCGTCCATCCTGGCCGCTAAATCAAAAAACTTACGAATGCCAGATGGTTGTATTGATGTTGCTATGCGTGACAGGTTAAATCCTTTCATGATAACACCCCATTTTATTGAGTAGTATTTACTTTATAATCTATTATCTATTATTTCTACTTATAGTTATATAGTTGTTTGTCTATTTTTTGGAAAATAGGCTAGCTAATTAACTTAAGGAGTTTTATTTATTTGAATTTTCCATAAGTACAAAAAAATTATTCCTTGAACTCCTGCCTGTCAAGTAGACAGTAAATATAATGTATTAAGTGATTTTAGTTCCATACTCTACAGAGCTGAAACCGATTAATCTTTTTTTATATCGATATGTATGCATGTATCGTTGTCCGAAATTGTTCAAATGTTTTATGTTTTTTAGATGAAATTTTTCGTTTTGTAGTGTCCCAAAAAAAGATTCCAAAGGATTATGGTCAATACATCTTCCGACACGAGGCATACTATGTGTCATTGCTGCTTTAGTTACTCTTCGTTTAAAATCTCTGTGTATGTATTGAAAGTCGTTGTCAAAAAATAAAAGAGTGCTCTCCATTAAAAAATCATGTAACCTGATTAAGTGTTGCAAACACTAATCTACTGTTGTTTGCATGAACTCTTAAAACATAACTAATTCATAATTCATTATATAGATTATGATTTGCACCTAAATAAACCTTTTTAGGATTTCTATTTTTTGCTTGGGAACATCATAGACCCACTGTTTATTCAGTTTTTTATCTGTAAATTCGCGATTTTAAATGCTTTTTGCGACGTAATGGAGAAGGGGATTTTTAAAGTATTTCTTTTTTGAATTACATTTTGATTCCATTCAGCGGCATCCTTCTTAGCCCTGAGGGCTTAAATAAGCGTTTTACTGTAAAAACAGAGTATTTTTTAAGCATATCTTTCCTTTATTATTACAACAAAAAATCTGTGAGCAAACTTCAATTCCTAGTAAACTTTTTGTCCATTTACAACGTATTTACATTATGGATGCCACTGTGTTTCAAGTACCTAACTCTTTAGAGGATATATATCCTGGCTCAGATGGCTTCGCTCAAATAACCGAAATCAAGATTCAATTAGAATATGATGTACATAGTGGGGATTTTTTTGATTTTTAAGTGGGATCTGGAAAAATTAATGATAAAACATTCAGTACATACTGCTTAGGTACGTTACAATCAAGCGATTTCTGTATTCGTGATTTAGGTTATTTTTCATTAGAAGATTTAGATTAAATTAATCAACGTGGTATTTAGTATATCTTTGGATTGAAAGTGATATATATATTGATAATTATACAAAAAGCAATATCAATTTATATAGCTAAACGTGAAACAGATTTTAAATCCACTGAATCTTGGAGAAACCTCATCATATTTGTTATATTACAGGAAATAATGAGGTTGAAAATTTTACGATTCCTTATTTTAGGAAACAAAATCAATATTTTGTTTGTTGACGGACCTAGGCGAAAGAGTATTAAGAATATTCAGTACAAAAAATATCAATTTACTATGGTTTATAATTATGTAAAACTTATAACTAATGATGAAATTTACTTTAAATACTTACCCCTAATAAAGATTTAAAGAGATTTTGTTTCAGTCATCATTAAGAAAGAAGTCATACTCTTTTTCATTTATAAATTTGTCACATCATCAATAGTTGTATAGTTATCGACTATGAAAAATCAGACTGTACAACTTGTTTTGTCGAGAGGGATTGTAGAATTGTTTGGTGGGAAGTTTAAAAAAGGATAGACTGATTCAAATGGGGTGAATCAGTCTATTACTTTTCGAAAGCGCTGTCATTCACGGTAATAAAGACAACTATTATACCATGGAGATTGGTAGTATGAATAAAAGAGAAAGGAGCAGTCGCATTTTAGATTTACAAGATTAGCATTGTATGGGGTGTAATTTACCATAATAATCTATGCATATATTGTATTGATAATTGTCTGGTTTAAAAAGAAAGGTATCCATTAGGAACTGGATTGATTTTTTGATGAAAAGGACTCGAAGTGAAAATGACAAGAGACTATATTTCCCAGTAAATGATTGAGTTAAGAAGCAAAGGCTTTACATATAAAAAATTGCATACCAATTAGGATGTCATGTAAGTAGTTTGTGTAAACAGCCACATCAACCTGACTTGTAAGTGATAGAATAGGTTAAACGTTGTCAGATGATAAGAAATGAGAGTATGAAAGGCCTTCTTATAAGAAGTAATTGAGAAATTAATAGGGATTGCAGATAACATTGTAGGATGCGAATACTTGTAAAATTTATAAAACAAAATGAGGAGAATGATATATGAGAGCAGTTGCGAAAAAGGTACAAACGACAGAAGAAAAATGGGATGAAAAATGTAAACAAGCAGTACAGTTATTTAATCATGGAACGGAATATCCAGTTATTGCAAAAGAAGTGGGATGCAATGTGAGTAGTTTGTATAGAGAGCTCAAAAAACGTGGTGTATTACAAATGCCAAAGCAAGTAGTATCATCTAAAACAGTAAAGTCTCCCATAATACCACCACAAACAAAAAAATCAAAGTTCGAAAGATATAAAGAATATTATATGTATAGATAGAAGAACGAAAGGTCACATGGTGATGCATTTAAATGAGGAATACTACTTAAATGTTACAACTATTTACATACTCGGTTTATGATCCATAGACTTTAAATAAACGTTGGATTAAGAAAGCAAATCATAGATGTCTAATTATTGTTCTTTGTGAAAGTGTTCGTTATATCTACTCGCTTAAAAATAATTATTTTCTAATGTGAAGAAAAAGAATTAGAATCACAAAATCAAGATATTAAGATCCGGCTGTTTGTTTATTAGAAATACAGTGTTTACATTATTTGAGGTAAGGTCTCTATATTAGATGAGGAGTGAATAATAACGGGGCAACACTTATTCGAAAGATTGAGTGTACTTCAATTATGTACAAGGAACGATACTAGGGTAAGGTTATTTAAGATATATCAATATGATTTTAAAAAGGCGGTGTAATAAATGAAAAATAAAATTATTAGAGGGTTTGTACTAACATCAATTGTTACTGGGACAATTGTCCCTATCCATATTCTCGCGATGCCAATCATTCAGGCAGACACACAAGAAGAGAATACGGATATTTCCTCGTCATTACGAAAATTAGGTGCACACTCCAAATTAACTCAAATGTTTATAGATGAAGCATTAGTAAGACCTAATATACAGCTCGAGGAAGTACCATCTTTAGAAAGAAATCAAGTCCTAATCAAGAAAGATATGAATGATTGGTCATCAGAACTTTATCCTAATTTAATCCTATTAAATTCAAAAAGTAAGGGATTTGTAACTAAATTTAATAGCTATTATCCAACATTAAAAGGGTTTGTAGACAAAAAAGAAGATAAAGAAGGTTTTTTGGATAGACTCGAAGCTCTTCATGAAATGGCGGTGATGAACCAAGGGAGCGTACAACGTCAAATTAATGAGTTAACAGATCTTAAAGTATTTCTGGATAAAAGACTAACAGATCTCGATACTGATGTGACAAAAGCACAGGAAATTCTAAGTGCAGATGGAACGGGGAAAATAGATAAGCTAACAAAGGAATTGCAAAATACTAAAAAATTAATGGATAAAGATTTAGAACTAATAGCATTGCTACCAGGGGCTTTAAATGGACAAGCACTGTCAATCTTTAGTGAAATCTATAGTCTTACAAAAGGTATCATAGACCCAATTGCTCAAACCGCCGTGGCAGCGCATAATAAAGGAAAGGAAATTGATAAATCTATTTTAGAAGCAGAGAAAAAAGCGGAGAAAGAAGCGAAAGAAGCGGGTAAATCTACTTCAGAAGTTGAATCTGCTAAAAAAGATGCCCGTGCAGCAATTGAAAAAAACAACCAAGGTGAAATGGCTGCAGCAGCGGCTACGAAAGCTACAGATTATGACCTTATGAAAGCCATTGACCCTGAAAAAATTAAAAAAATATTGGATGCCTTTACGGAAGTAAATAAATTATCGGTAGGACAGACAGAAGCTTTAAATAATTTAATGGAACAAAACCAAAAACTTTACGATTTTACAACGAAATTAAAAGTAGCAGATTTACAAAAAGCAATGCTTTGTCTTATGCAAAATGATTTGCATACATTTGCAAATCAAGTGGATAGAGAAATGGACCTAATGAAGCGCTATAAAGAAGATTGGAATCTACTAACAAATAGTATTACAAAATTATCTACTGATGTCGATACTACTAATGCTCAGATCCAAAAAGATACATTAAAGCGATTAAAAAATGTAATAAATCAATTTGAAGAGCAAGTGGATAAATTTTAATATTCAAACCAAACAGTGTAATGGTCGATTGGAAAATAGGGAGGAGGAGAACGAATATGAAAAAAATTCTATTCAAGGTGCTAACTTTTTCAACACTGGCAACGGTTATAACTGCTACTAACGGTAACACGATTCATGCACTTGTACAAAAACAGACTGTTCAAGAACAAGGTATAGGGAATTATGTATTAGGACCTGAAGGACTAAAGAAAGCATTAGCTGAAACAGGATCTCATATTCTTGTATTGGATTTATACGCTAAAACAATGATTAAACAACCGAATGTAAATTTACCAAATATTGATTTAGGTTCAGAAGGGGCAGAATTAATCAAAAATATTCACCTGAATCAGGAACTGTCTCGAATTAATGCGAAATATTGGATAGATACAGCAAAGCCGAAGATTCAAAAAACAACACGTAATATTGTAAATTACGATGAACAATTTAAAAATTATTACGATATATTAGTAGATACTGTACAAAAGAAAGATAGGACAGGTCTGAAAGAGGGCTTAAATGATTTAATTACTACTATTCATACAAATTCAAAAGAAGTCACAGAAGTAATTAAGATGTTACAAGAGTTCAAAGCAAAACTGTATACAAATTCCACAGATTTTAAAAATAATGTTGGTGGCCCAGATGGGAAAGGTGGCTTAACAGCACTATTAGCAGGGAGAGAAGCACTGATTCCACAGCTTCAAACTGAAATTGAGAAACTAAATGCTACTCAGAAAGAACATTTTAACAATGTATTAGCATGGGGAATTGGTGGTGGATTGGGAACGGCTGTTTTAGTTATTGGAGCGATTGCAGGAACGGTAATAATCGTTGTCACTGGTGCTACAGCAACACCGCTTGTTGTTGGTGGTCTTACATCTCTCGCTGCAGCTGGTGTCGGTTTAGGAACAGCAACTGGTGTCATGGCGTCTAATCATATGAACGCCTATAATGAAATTTCTAAAAAAATCGGAGAATTGAGTACAAAGGTTGATATGGCTGGAAAAGCAATTCTTTCGCTTACTACTGCGAAAGAAACTTTGACAACTCTATATCAGACAGTCGATCAAGCGATAATGTCTTTAACAAATATTCAACAACAGTGGAATACAATGGGGGCAAATTATAAAGATTTATATGATAATATCGACCAAATGCAAGATCATAAACTTTCTTTAATTCCTGATGACTTGAAGGCTGCCAAACAAGGGTGGAATGATATTCATAATGATGCAGAATTCATTTCGAAGGACATTGCTTTTACAAAAGAGGCAACGGAATAAAAAAAATCATATGGCTAGCTATACATTCGTCAAGAAGAAATTGATTTTATAATTTAATATTATTTGTATCCATTGGCTACTTATAGATTAGAGAAGGATATGGCTTATTTTGACTCTATATGGCCAAAATGATGTTCTGTAGTTTTCTAGCACAAGTCATAGACTGCTACCTTATGTTTTTTCCTCTAACTCTTAATTTAATATGTATTGATACAACACAGGATTTTTTTGAGAAGAATCAGCTTCAAGGAGGAAAACTACGCTTTCTATCTGTACAAAATAATGATTTCTCATCAGGGGAATCAAAAAATCGCTAAACTAATTCTTTGTAACATTAATATATGAGGAGGAAAATAAAATGATAAAAAAAATCCCTTACAAGCTACTCGCTGTATCGACAATTTTAGCGTTGACCACAACTGCTGTAGTTTCACCAGTGACAGCTTTTGCAAGTGAAATTGAACAAATCAACAATGGAGATATGTCTCTTTCAGCAGATGAAGTGAAGATGAAAGAAACCTTGAAAAAGGCTGGGTTATTTGCACAATCTATGAATAAGTATTCTTACATGTTAATTCAAAATCCAAATGTAAATTTTGAAGGAATTACTATTGATGGATATGCAGATTTGCCTGGTAAAATTATACAAGATCAAAAGAATGCCAGAGCACATGCTGTTACATGGGATACAAAAGTAAAAAGACAGCTTTTAGATACATTGACAGGTATTATTGAATACAATACAACATTTGATAATTATTATGAAACACTGGTAGAAGCGATTCATACAGGAGATGGAGATACTTTAAAAGAAGGGATTACAGATTTACGCGGTGAAATTCAACAAAATCAAAAATATGCACAACAATTAATAGATGAATTAACTCAGTTAAGAGACAGTATCGGAAAAGATGTTAGAGCATTTGGAAGCAATAAAGATCTATTACATTCAGTTTTAAAACAACAAGGAGCTGATATTGAGGCTGATCAAAAGCGGATAGATGAAATTTTAAGTGAAATAAACCGATATGAATCACTTGAATCTACCCTAATAAAGGTTATGACTGTTATTGCTATACCGATATTCGGTATCATCGTAGTGGCGGGAAATGCGACTGATATAAATAAATTAAGCTCTTCCTTAGCAGAATTACGTCAGACGGTAGATCAGAAAGTAACATTAAATCGTGTACTTCATCTCGCTTACAATAATATTAATGAGATGTACACGTTGCTTGATGGTGCTATTAATGCTCTTACTTATATGTCTACGCAATGGCATGATTTAGATTCTCAATATTCGGGAGTACTGGGACATATTGATAGGGCATCTGGAAAAGCGGATCAAAATAAATTTAAATTCTTAAAACCTAACTTGAATGCTGCTAAAGATAGTTGGAAAATATTACAAACAGATGCTGTCATGTTAAAAGAGGGTATAAAAGAATTAAAAGTGGAACCTATTACTCCACAGGAATAGGGATCCTGACTCAAATATAGTGAGTATATGAAGAAAACAAGATTTTTACTGGAATCCGATTTTAATAGATGAGACCGAAGAGGTTATGATGTTAACTTGATTTTTGTGGTCATTACTTGCTTTCTATAAGGGCCCTCATGGTATGTGTGATTTTTGTACATCATCTTTTTTATCATTTATTATCATATTGTATTGAAAGGAATTTCAATGTTTTCGTTCCTTTCAAGGTATGTAAAGCATGGTGAAGAATTTGAATCCAGTGGATTTGGAAAAACATCGTTTGAAATGTCTATGATTCTGGTGATGAATTGATTCAAATGCTTGCTTGTGTAATGAGTGATATGCTGCGAAAAGCCTTGTGCTCTCAAGTTATTAAAGATTAAGTTGCTGTATCTGTATCTGTGGATAAGTCAAAAGGTCACTACAAAACCTTTCTATATAGAAATATCTTGAGATGTCTAAGTATTTATCTATAGGGATCTTATTAAGGAGAAAATCTAAGCTTTTAAATCGGGAGTTATATATCAATATACGAGAGGGGTGGAAAAGATGACTTTATGTACAAGAATATGGTGGGGAATATGTTTTATTGGCGTCTTACTGACTATGAATGTATACACCGAATCTGTATATGCAGAAAATGTAGAGGATAAATCAGAGATAGGACTGCAAGATGTGCCTTTAGGAAAATTGAAACATATCTATGATAAGAATGGAAGAGTCCTTTTTTTACATGGATATAATACAGCAAGTAGTGCCAAAGGTGGTGTAGACGGGATGCCTTGGATTAGTGAAAAAGATATTGAAAAAGAAGCAAAAGAACTCGGTTCAAATTTTGTTCGCTTTTTAATTTTCTGGGATAAGATAGAACCAGAAAAAGGAACATATAATGAAGAATATTTAGATAAAGTTTCAGAGAGAATCGAATGGTATAAAAAGCAAGGTATGTATGTATTATTAGATATGCATCAAGATTTATATGGATCAAAATTAACTGGAAATGGAGCGCCGGCATGGGCTACTTATGATGATGGCCTTCCGACGAAGAGACAAGATCCATGGGCTTTGACATATTTACAACCTGGGGTTTTGCGAGCTTTCGAAAACTTTTGGAATGATAAGTATCAAGTTCAAACGCAGTATGGTGAAATGTGGAAGCATGTAGCAAAGCGTTTCGCAAATAATGAGGCAATAATTGGGTATGAGATTATGAATGAGCCATTTAGGGGGCCGAACATCTGGCCTTCTTTTGAAAAGGACAAATTAACTAAGATGTACCAAAAGGTAATTCATGACATTAGAAGTGTAGATCAGAAATCTTGGATTTTTTATGAACCGGAGGTTACTTTAGCAAATCAGGGATTTAAATCCACTTTGTCTAAATTACAAGATCCGTTACCAGAATCAAGTTTAGTTTATGCACCTCACTTATATCCGGCTTTACTGGAAACAGAAACTTATACAGGTCTTACAAAAGGGATTGTACAAGAAACCATCCGTAGTTGGAAAAAGAATCGAACAGAAGAAGCTATTAAGCAGGAAGTCCCACTTTTATTGGGGGAATTTGGATTGAATGCTACAAAAGAGGGAGCACTTAATTATGTAACGGATGTATTAGCTAACCTAGAATCAATGGGGGGAACAGGATTTTCCTATTGGTCTAATGATAAAGGAAGGTGGGGACCTTATGATAAAAATGGGGATTATAATCAACTTGCTGAGGTATTAGCATACCCATATCCTAGGGCCATTTCAGGTACTGATATAAGTTGGAAATTTAAGCGAAGTTCCAATACATTACATGTAGCATGGCGTTCCAATTCAAATATTAAAGAACCGACTGAATTATTTCTTTCTCCAAAATATTATCCAAACGGTTGGGAAATACAAGCACCTGCATCAAAAACGGATAAATGGGATATAAAATGGGATAGCACACGGAACGTTATGAAAATTTACGCAAAAGAACCGTCATATGCTTATGAAATTGTTATTGTTAAAAAATAAAAGGCTTAAGATATGTTAGTCAGATGTAATGGACGTTTGGAATGAATTTCTAAAAAGGAAGGAGAAAATCCAGGTTTTAAAAAGGATGTACCTATGGAGTTAAATGGGCCAAAAATAAATGAAGTGTCATTAACTAGGAAAAACGAGCTATCCTAGTAATAAAAAGTACGACTTTCTGATTGGAAAGTTCAAAGCTAAAATGACAGCTTAAGCCTACTATACGAGGAGGAGTTAAAATATATGAAAAAATACATTGCAATGGGTATAATCGTAGCCGGACTGTTATTAGGAGAAAACAATCATGCATCTGCATTCGTACCAAATAGTTCACAAGAAAAATGGATTGATTTGAAAGATAGGATAGTATTAAGCGAAGCAAGGCAAGACAAGTGCACGTTGTTTTCTTGGAAAGGTGAATTAACTCCAGAATACAAAACTCATCAGTTTACTCTAAATAAATATAATTCGGTTACATTATTATTTAAAAAAGGAGTAGATAGTCTCATAACGCTTTATGATGATACTGGTAATGTAGTGGATAAGTATGAGTATTCTGAGAAACCTTATTTGGTCAGAATGGAACCTTCTAAAACATATTACTTTAAAATTACTCCTAAGAACGAAGGGGTTACACTTCCGTTTAAATACGAAGTTTTATTGGAAGTTTCAAGATAAGGAGAAATATATAGGGAGCAGTTTAAGAAAAAAACGACAAGAGTAGCCGACGGCTACTCTTGTCGTTTTTTTCTTAAGTTTTTGTGATCTATCTGAAAACTAGAAAGAACATTGAGTAGAGCCGTTCACCAAATAATTATCTAGAATTGGATTTAACAATGGGGGTGGGAGTAAAAATGAACGTATTCAAAAGTGGTTGACATCTACGACTGATTGTAACAGCGTAGATGAATGAGGACAAATGGAATGATAGTACCATAGATAGATCGGCAAATAATTGTACAGATGTATTGGGATCGATTATGGAAAGACTCAGAACGATGTCATATGCTGTACAATGTTTAGGTATGTGGTGTTGATAGTTTTAGATGTTAATGATAAATCTGATACTTAATCATAGTTTTAAAGAGGGTGTGAACCAAATTAGGGTACGCAATATTGGATGTTTTTTTGAATGACCTGGAAAACTCTTTTGAACAGAAAAGTGCATACTTGAAATTCTGGTAATTCACACAATTGTAAAACTGTCATATAGTATTTCGTAATCTAAAAATGCGTAAATTTTATGACGAGAGGATGATTATGTATATGTCATCAGTTGTACAGGAATTTCAAAATGATGTTTCACACTGTTACGATTGTATAGCTATTTCCGACAAAGAGAAAAAAATAACCTATCAAGAATTAAATGAACAGTCTAATAAGTTAGCACATGTATTAATAAATAACAATATAGGTAAAGGAGATTACGTAGGAGTATATTTTGATCGAGGGATGGATGCGATTATTTCCATACTTGGAATCTTAAAGGCAGGAGGGGTGTATGTTCCGTTAGATCCCAATAATCCTTTTGCTAGAAATCAGTATATCCTAAAGGATACTAAAATGGCTTGTATTATAGTTCAGAAGGAGTATAAAGAAAGGGTTTTACAAAGGTTTGGAAGTATACAGGTTTTTACGCTAGAAGATGGAAACGACATTTCAAATATAAAGATTCAGTTAAAATCACAGGACAATGCCTATATCATATATACTTCAGGTACTACAGGCCAACCTAAAGGGGTAAATGTGACACATGGTAATCTCTTGAACTTTACCCGATGGGTCAAAGCACAATATCAAATTTCCAAAAATGATAAAGTACTTCAATTTGTTAAATTAGATTTTGATTTATCTATTATAGAAATCTTCCCTTCTTTGATAAGTGGTTCATGTATGCATATTATTGATGACATGGATAAAAAATCAGTTTCAGACTTTATCGATGTTATTAATAGAGAAAAACTAACAATTATTACTGTTCCTACAGTGTTTTTTCATCATATTGCTGTATACGCTAAAGAGAATGAAATATCAAGTTTAAGTTCTGTACGTATAATTAGTATATGTGGTGAACAATTAATCAAGGAAAGAGTTCGACGGTTCTTTAACCAATTTGGTCATACAATGGATGTGTATAATTTATATGGTCCAACAGAAACAACCGTAGCAGTATCCTACTATAAGATACCTGAAAATTTTGATGAATCCTCACCGTCTATTCCAATTGGAAAACCTATTGCAAATACTATACTTTATGTAGTTAATGAAAATGGGGATCTTTGCAAAACAGGCGAAATAGGGGAAGTATGGATTGCATCTCTTAGTATTTCCAAAGGTTATTTAAATAAATCTGTAGAAACTAGTAAATCATTTATTGATAATCCATTTGAAGCAGATAAATACAATGGGAAAATATATAAAACAGGAGATTTAGTACGTATCCTTTCTGATGGAAATTTAGAATTTATATCGCGAAAAGATACCCAAATTAAAATACGTGGACATCGTATTGAGCTAGCTGAAATAGAACATGTATTATGCATCATAGAAAATATAAATGATGCTGTAGTAGTAAAAGATAAAGGAGATAAATTAAAAGCATTTTATACAAGTAGCTCATTTATAAAATCTAAAGATATTAGGCAGATGTTAAAGAAAAAATTGCCCTCATATATGGTACCGGATCAATATAAAAAATTAAACATTTTACCGTTGACTCCAAATGGTAAGGTAGATAGAAAAAAATTAGAACACGAAGAAGCTTATTCTATTACTGATGAAATGACAGATATAGTTGCGCCTAGAAATAAAGTTGAGCAAGCGTTCGTTTTGGCTTGGCAAAAAATATTGAAACTCAAAAATATTGGTGTTACTGATAATTTTTTTGAAATTGGAGGGCATTCTTTAAAGGTATTAGAAGTATTATCAGCTCTACGATCTGATTATCCACAAATTACTTTAAAAGATTTTTATGAGCATCCAACAATTGGAGAGTCAGCAAATTATATTACGAATATAAAGACGCAACATAACGTATTGAATGCGCCTGTGGAATCTTTTATATACTTGAATGAGAAACCTGATATTCGTAAAGAACGGAAACGTAGAAAAATTTTATTAACAGGCGCCACTGGCTTTTTAGGCATCTATATTTTACGTGAATTATTAGAAAAAAAAATATGAAGTTTACGTTCTAATTAGAGGAGATAAGCCGGAAGAAAGATTACAGGGGAAATATGGTTTTTATTTTAATAAGCCTCTTTGTTTCAAGCATGTTCATGTTATTAAGGGGGATATTACCAAAAAATATGTAGGGCTTGGTTACAAAAAGTTTTGTAATGTAGCTAAAGAAATAGACGCTGTTATTCATTCGGCAGCTGACGTACGATTTCATGGGGATTTAGAAGGATTTACGGCTAATAATATAGAGGGCACAAAAAATGTGTTACAATTCCTTGATTTAAATTCGAATATAGAGTTTCATCACATTTCTACAGTCGGATTACTTGAAGATTTAGCCGTAGAAGGACTATGGGATGAATTTACTATTGATAATAGAAGAAATATGGATATTAAAAATAATACGTATACAAAGACAAAGTTAGCTGCTGAAAATAAAGTGTTAGATCAGCTAAAGAAACGAGAAGTTTTCATATACAGAATAGGAAATTTAGTCGGTTCCATGGAAAATGGGCAATTTCAAGAAAATATACGTGGCAATGCACTGTATGGGTGGATTCGATCAATGATTTTATTAAATAAAGCCATTGATGTAGATTGGCAAGTGGATTTAACTCCAGTGGATTTTGCGAGTGCAGTCATTGTGAAAGCACTTGAGACTAACACGGATCGACGAATTTTTCATGTTTGTCACTATGAGCCGCTTCCGCATAGAAAAATGGTAGAGTATATTCGGAGTATGGGATATAAGATTGATTTTTTACCTGTAAAAGAATTTGAAGAATATTTGTTTAATGAGGAAGAGAAAAATCGAGAAGGTGTTGAATTAGTAATTATCAAATTGGATCGAAATAATTTACGTAATTCACCTTATATATTTGATAGTAACCAAACATTAGAAGATCTCAATATGAAAGAATGCGCTCCAAAATTAAATGAACAATTTATTCATCGTTTACTTCAATACGGACAAAAGATTGGTTTTTTTTAATGAAAAAACGTAAAGCCTATGACAAGTATATGCTGTGACCTAGCATATACTTGTTTTTTTACTGTAAATACAATTTTATTCATGTTTGTTTTGTCCAGTCACCTTTGTTGTGATGGAATACTGCTCTTTCCTATAAAAGGTTGCATTTTTAAATAGTATGATTACTTTAAATAAAGTATGTTGTAAATAGTAAAATAACAATGGAAATGTTGTGAATTAGCAACACTAGCTGAACATGCTATGAATCATGAGTTTTGCAGCAACCTATAGATAAAATAGATACTTTATATGGAATTTTAAAAGCGATATAAGGAGATATATGTAGTGATTTTAATTGTTAAGATAAATATTTATGAGTATGATGTAACAGATTTATTGAGATTTCTTCCTTTTTTAGAAAAAGAAACACAGAGACAAATTGCGCGATTGCAAAAATATGACGATAAAAAACGAACCCTTATTGGTAATTACATGGCAAAGTATTTGATTGCAAAGCATACCCAACAAGATATAAAAGATATCCATTTTATAACTACCAAGTATGGCAAAAAAATAGTGGGAAATTATTCTGTTTCATTTAATATCTCTCATTCTGGTAAATGGGTGATGCTCGCTCTATCTACAAATGAGGCCATTGGCATTGATATTGAAAAAGTAAGTATGATTAATATAGGAGAAAATGCTCATTTTTTTAATGAAATCGAACAACGGTATTTAAAAGAGCTTCCAACAAATGAAGCACAATATGCGTTTTATCGTATGTGGACTGCTAAAGAAAGTTTTTTTAAATGTATCGGTAACGGTTTGAGTCAACCGCTAAATACATGTATAGTCCCTCTTATGCCCTCATCAGAACCACAATTTATTAAGGACTTAAGTCTGTATAATCATCATTTACAAGTTTATTCATTTCAAATCGATTCTGAATATTTTTGTAGTGTTTGTACAAGTGAATTCATAGTTCCAATCCATTTTATGACATTGTCTAAAACCGACTTTAAAATTCAAAACCTTACCTAGGTTGATATGCAGCATGACAAAGTACTTCTATTGTATATGCAGGAAAGATTGAAGTGTTAGAGGAGGTTTGCTGTAACTGATAGAAAATTCTTCAGGTTTTAATCAAGTATGTTCACCGTTGTTTTCATTTGATAACTTTCGTTTTTTATAGGATATTTTGTATTTCGGTTTTTCAACCATAGAGAGGTGTGGTTTTCCTGTGTCTCCTTCCAGATATTCTTGTGAAAGTTTTTCTATATGTATTGGTGCATTTTTAGAGGGGGTAATCATTGAAGCTGAATATATAAGGTATGTTAAAGATGAGAACGTCAAGAAGTATGGGTTTTACCTGTTTAATAAAATATATGCAATTATGCATATATCGGTATTTGATATTTTAAATTATATAATTATATGTTAAGTTATGTATGTAAGAGACAACACTAGTCAAAACCCTTTTATGATGATTTATTTTTCAAGTTATTTCCGTAGAAAAGCTTTGAATGCCTTTATGCATTTGAAGCTTTTTCTATATTTCGGAATACAAATGGAGCCATGTTGTGAAAAAGTCATTTATTGTAATGATATTCCTCAAATATTTGCACATCAATTGAAATGTCTGATGGTGTAATGTATCCTTCAGCGGTGGTATATGATTTTTTTGAAGGGAGGTTGCTTGAAGATATTGGTCCGTTAATGCCGATGAAGTTGCTTATTATTGATAATGGAGAAGCTGTCGATACGGTTAGTTTTAAGAGGATACCTTATACACCTGACGAGATGAAAAAAATTTTGGAAGCCTAGGATCTAGCGATTCGTGGAATAAAAAAACAAGATATTGAATTATTAGGGGGTGCCGCAACAATAAGTGCTTATGTAAATCAGCGTAGACATTATAAAAAGGAAGTAAATGATATTATGAATAAGCTCCCTGAATTAGGAGCTTACGGAATATCTGTAGCTCATAGTGGATTGATTTTTGCTTTATTATTTGCAGCTGAGGATACTTTCAAAATGGAACATGCTAAGAATTGTGTTTTGTGAATTTTTCGCAAAATGCATTTTCAATATCCTTATCTTCAAGAATGCAATGCTACAATACTCGGGTTGAAGAGAATAAGGTTTATTTGAACCAAACCGTTTTTTATCCAGAGGTGGAGGGCAACTTGGAGATCAAGGCTGGATTGAAGGAGATGAGGTGACTGATACACAAACATTTCTACCAAATCACGTAAGCAGAGATTGTACCGTAGGTACCAACGTACAGTTAATAAAATAACCTCTGGTTGATAGTGCTTCCATTTTAAAAAAATTTTCTGTTCCATACTGATCACACACTTTTGTTAAGAGTAATAGTATCAGTATGTCCAAGATTTAACGATTCATTTCATAAGTGTTATATTTTTTGCACCAGAACCGCATTATACATTAGCCAATGAATCTTATCTTGATACGTTTTTTAATTTTGCTGTTGATCAATATGAATAGATAAAGTAACTGTGAGAATACGAGGGTTTAAATAATAAACAATTTTTCTGTCAGCATGCACCGCGTAATACAAGTGCAGCGGTTTTCCTTATTTTGATATGATTTTTATCGACACATTAAATCCTATTTGTTTATCTCATTTCAGTAACAATTCCTTTCTTTTACTTATTTCAAAACAAAATTAATGATTT
Organism: Bacillus cereus group sp. BfR-BA-01349; assembly: GCF_022663795.1. Classification (NCBI taxonomy): domain Bacteria; kingdom Bacillati; phylum Bacillota; class Bacilli; order Caryophanales; family Bacillaceae; genus Bacillus; species Bacillus cereus group sp. BfR-BA-01349. The sequence continues at coordinate 46,100 of NZ_JAKUGE010000005.1, read as the reverse complement.
TATGTGAACAAAAAACGAATTGTATACAAAAAAGTTTACATTGTATACAAAAGGTGATAAATTTAAAGCGTCAAGAGGTAAACGAGATTAATTTATTGATTCATAGAAAGATAGATTTTCTCCAATAAAATAGAACATGAATAGCTATGGTTTTGGTCTCTACCCGGATTTCTTGAACAAATAGGTATATATCTATCTTCTCTTTCAATTTTAACTATAGCCTAATTAAAAGTAGGAAGGATGAAAGCGCATGCAATTGAAGAATGTGTACAAATGTTTAACAATCACAACATTACTAGCGCAAATTGCGGTATCTCCAAGTGCCTCTTTTGCGGAAAAAACACAAGAAACTAACAAGAATCAAAAGGAGACTTCCCAGGTACAAAAGCAAGAAAAAATCTCTACAGGTTTGATTGGTCAATATTTTATCGACAATCAATTTACAGAGGTTTCTTTTATTCAAGTGGATGAGAAGAATACGTTATTAAGCAAAGAAAAAGTGAAGGCAGATACATCAAATATACAATCTATTCGCTGGGTAGGAAACATTAAACCTGATGAAACAGGAGACTATACATTTTCTACATCTAATAACGAAAACGTCATCATTCAAGGGAATGGAGAAACAGTTGTAAAACAAAAAAAAGAAAAGAAATCTTTGCGCCTAGAAAAAGATAAACTGTATGAAATAAAGATTGAACAACAAATAAAAAAAGGAGAAACAGAAGAACTGCAACTCTTGTGGAGTAAGAATCAAGAAAAAGAAATCTTGATCCCAGAAAAAAGCCTACTCTCACCAAATTATTCTCAAAAAAGTGAAGTGAAGGATGATAAGCAATCCCTATTACCAAATCAGAATTTATTTGATTCACAAACAGAACTGAATAAGAAAAAGGGTTCAATGTCTCTGGAAAATTTGGATATAGATACAGATGGTGATGGAATTCCTAATATTTTAGAAGAAAATGGATATACATTTAAAGATAATGCAATTGTAGCTTGGAACGATACATATGCGGCACAAGGGTATAAAAAATATGTGTCTAGCCCAAGAACAGCCAAAACGGCTGAAGACCCGTATACTGATTTTCAGAAAGTAACTGGTAAAATGCCTGCAGCTACAAAAAATGTGGCTAGAGATCCACTTATTGCTGCATATCCATCTGTTGGTGTAGGGATGGAAAAAATACATTTCTCCCCAAATCAGATTGAAACCGAAGGACAGTCTGGATCAAAAACAAAATCAGTAACAGAGACAAATTCAACAACACATGAAGTGAGCGTTGGAGGAAAACTGGGCTTTAATGATAAAGGGTTCTCCTTTGAAATATCTCCAAGTTACAAACATTCTTGGACAAAGAGTACTGCTATACAAAATTCTGAAACGGAATCTTGGGCAAAACAAATCGCTGTCAATCCTTCTACTGCAGCATATTTAAGTGCGAATGTACGATATCACAATGAGGGAACGGCACCCATATATGATTTAGCACCAACCTCGAACTTTGTATTACAAAATGAGAACAAATCTATCGGGACTGTGACTGCCAATAAAAATACGATTGCCAATAGTTTAGCACCGGGTGCAACATATCCTGCGAAGGGAACCGCACCAATCTTTATCAATCAAGCCAATGAAGCGGGAACAGTAAAAATGGAGATTAATGGAGAAACATTAGATGCAATCCAAGATGGTCGTGAAATAGTGAATATTGAGACGACCCAAAATAAAGGTCAATATGGAATCATCAATGAGAGTGGCAATCAAGTACCAGGTGGGGAATGGGATCCGATTCGAACAAATATAGATACAGTGTCGGGGGAGTTAACGCTAAACTTGGGCATTGGTAAAGAGAATGTAGATCGCCGTATAGCAGCGAAAGATTCACGTGACCCAGAAGATAAAAGACCTGAAATTACCGTGAAAGAAGCAATTAAAAAAGCATTTGATGCAACAGAAAAAGATGGTAGATTGATTTATACTGATGCAGAAGGGAATGATATTATAATTGATGAATCTGCGCTCAATATTATATTTGATGAAAAGACAAAAAAAGAAGTCGAAGCGCAATTAGCAAATATGAAAGATAAGAAAATATACAATGTAAAATGGAAGCGTGGAATGAAGATGACGCTTCATGTACCTGAGGCTTATTATGATTTTGAAACACAGGATAATACATTTGCTTACGCATATACATTGAAGGATAGTGGTCCTAATTCAGGAAAAACTCATGGTTATATGAACGGTAATAGTGATCCTTCTTATGCAAAAAGAAAACTTAATTTAAAACCTTATACCAGTTATACGGCGAAAGCATATGTGAGAGCAGATAGAGGAATGAGTACCGAAGCGACTTTCTTTGTAGGAGAACCTGATGTAACAGGAAATGGAGGACGTGGAGCGAACGTTCGTGGTAAAATAGAAGGTGATGAATGGAAACTCGTTGAACTTGCATTTAATACGGGTCCTAACCCAGAATTCTTCAAAGAATTAGGATTTAAAACAGTTGGAAATGGAAGATTACATTTTGATGATGTATCTGTGACTGAGTGGAAGCAGACGGAAAATATCCAACAATCCCATGTTTTTAAGGATTGGACTGTACCTTTTGATACTAGTACTAATAAGTATAGGGTAAGTAATGTAAAACTATCTAAATTTCCAAGTCAAAAAGTTCGTTACCAGCTATTATTTAATGATAGTTCTTGGGGGGAGATCTTACCTGATTCAAATATAGTAGACAAAAATGGTGAAAGAACCATATCATTTGGTACGGGCAGTCATGCACCTGCTACAGATAATAAAATTGGAGTATTTGCTGTTGATGAAAAAAACCACAACCTTAAAGTAAAAGTTGCTGAATTTGGAGGCGCGACCGAACAACAAATTAAAAATGCTCATAGATTTAATTCATGGATTCCAGGTCAACAAAAGAGGATAGATGGATTATACTTCAACAGCATGGAGAAAAATATTTTATCACAAATAACTGAGTATAAAATATCTCTTAATAATGGTTTTCAAATCGGAAAACCACGTAATAATCCTGAATCAGACGGACGAATAAAATTAAATTTCTTAGATTATAATTCAGGATATGGATTTGCAAAAGGAGCATGGTTAAAGGTTTGGGCTGTAGTACGGGATAAAGATATCTTAATCTATGAAGGATGGACAGGTGATTGAACTTTAAATTCTTATAAAATATATTAGTATTTAATTATAAAGTATAACTTTTTATATCCTGTTAGAAAAAGTTGAATTTTTACAGTAACTACCCATCTTAGATTATGAAAGGCTTTTACAAATATGAAAAACATATAAATCCGGTTAAAAAAACTGAAGTGAACCTGGATTTGTCAATATTTTCCGGACGCTAAGTTAGGTGAATATTATAAATAGGCTTTCTTAAATTCGATAGGAGAAAGATATTCCAAAGAAGAATACATTCTTTTTGTATTGAATCTTTCTGTCCGAGCTTGTTCAGGTGTTGTAAATTTGGCACCTTGAATAAGCTCTCTTTTTATGGTCTTGTAGATTCCATCAGTGCATTGTTATAAGGGTTTTCTTTTTTACTGACATTCGAAACAGCATCATACTTTTTGAGTGTGGCTTGAAAGTTACTGCTTGTATACTGAGCCCATTGCTGTATGAATAATTAATCCTTTTTTCGGATGTTTTTTCTTATATCCTTGTAAAAAAGCGTCTATCACGAGAGAATCACTCGCTGTACGTTGACTTACCCAAATACATATGGCAGCTAATTCATTTCCTGAAAACTTTCGTTTTCTTTTTGCAAAACCTAATTCTTTTGCGAGTTTTTCCAAAAGAGAAGGAGTTAAATGACGATACAACTCTTCAGAAAATAGTTGTAATTCATCTTGAATCAAAAGATTCATAAAAAATGTCAACCTTTCTAGCTAGTTTTTTAGAAAGAATAACGTTTTTTGACGACAACAATAAGGGCGCTGGACCAGGAGTTAAGGAGACTGGAATATTAGAAGGTACTCAAGGTAATCAGTGGCAATTGGTTCAATGTATACTTAATACCACCGATGAAACTCCAGAATTCTTTTCCAAATAGGTTTTTTAAATAATGGAACGGGATATCTTAATGTGGATGATGTTTCTATAACTGAATGGAGAACATATCCAAGTTTACTGAGTTATTATGGGTTTCATAAATGGAGAGCTTTCTGGTATGATAGCACAAGGCTTTCATATAATGCGGTATATTTCCAAAAAGGTATAGATCCTAATATTTATAACTCTGTTCCACAATATAAAATGCGAGTAAATGGAAAAGTTTTCTATACACTAAATAAGCCTGCATTGGAAATGGATGGACGATTACGCCCTCCTCTTGAGGAGAGTTGGTATATAGGATCAGGTGCTTTAGTTGAAATATGGGCCAAAACAAATACTGGTAAAGAAATAAAAGTATTACACAGATGGATCTCTGCGAGTGATGCGAAAATACATAATATTTGATACTAGAGATACTGTTGCAAAGTTTTATAACGAACAAAAAAATCTCAGTTGAATAATTAGTAGTTGGATTGAACGTTATCTAGACAGGGATTAAATACAATTTTATGCGAATATGAGCAACAACCAAACGATATTAGTAGTTCAAAATTGGTATGTTTATTAAAATACATGTTGTCTTTACCACAACCTATTCTCTACATTATGAGAATAGGTTGTGGTATTTTTTATTCGAAATGGTACCTTGAAATTTTTACTCCAAAATAATATATTCCCCCGATTAATGTTAAAAAATAATCGGGACATATTTTAACCAACTCCTTTTTAAGTTCACATAAATAAACTGGTATTATAAAAACGGTTTATTATGATGAAATAGAGCCTTATTAAACAGATGTTCAGCACCTAATCTTTGCAGCGCTTTTTCTGGACACTAAGCAATATATTTGTTTAGTGCTGAATTAGAGTACTGAGTTGAGTAGAAATTTTGTCTTGAAAAAATGGGGGTTTGAGTATATCTGAGATTACTAAAAAGGTCGGGGAAGATTGGAAAACAGTAAAGAAATATGTGGATGGGGAAATTCAACCTTCGGATATCAGTTATACAAAGCGAAGTATGCTGTATATAACTGTGGATACGGTGAAATGATAGAATTGTGGCTAGTAGAGGACAGTAAACTTCGGCGTAAGAAAATAAGTACAAACCAACAGGTATGGAAACAATTACAAGCGGAATATGATGTTAAAGGTTCTTATCGAACTGTATTTGAGTACATTAAACTTTGAAAACCACAAATGAAAATAGAGAAAGGAGCACGATATGGAAGATTAGAAGACCAATAGGAGAAGCACTAGTAGATTTTTAGAATATGACAGTTGTAAAAGATGGTGCATACAAAGACATAAAAGCACTTTTACTGAGCATTCCTTATAATAATACAGCACTTGTATACCCATCACTACCTGAAAATACGGAATGTTTTTTAGAAGGCTTACAGCACCTATTTTATCAAGCTAGTGGTGTACCACCACATCTTCGAATTGATAACTTATCTGCAGCTGTAGTTAGAATTACAGTAGGGAAAGGCGATAAAAGTATTTACTCCAGTACACCCACACAAGAAGGAATCGGATCTGAACAATTGTTAAAATATTAAACGAAGCTTATAATGTTATAGTTTTAAAATATTTTTGTGGAAATTGTGTGATTTATTTGCATTTTCTGTTATACTTCTATGACAACTTATATATATAAGTTGTCATAGAAGTATAACAGATGGTTGAAAGGAGATTGCATAATCATGATTGTTTTATTACGACTTAAGATTGTATTTCTAGAGTAAGCTAGGAGGGGCAGTGTAATATAGGTGTTATGTTTAGTGAGTTTAAATAATATAGCTATCTTAAATTCACCAAAAGGTAGCCTAATAGTTGTACGTCTATAAACTATATTGTTTAATAAACACCAAATATGTTTTCTGTTTTTAAAAAATAATAATCCATAAAATTTTTTACAGCGAGGGTATGAATATGAGAAAAAAGATAATAACAGGATTAGCATTGCTCATTCTTTTTATAATAGGTGATATAGATGCTCAAGCCGACGAAAAAATAAAGGAACAAGAAATTTTTAGTATTGAAGAACCTACGTGGATTTTCAAAACTGGGACTAGTAAGGGGAAGTATCATGATAGACAAGATCTTGGTTTTATTTTACGGGAAAATACCCCTCTAAAGGTTAGACAAACCCAGCCTAATTTTGATAACAAATTGACGTTACGCTTATTATCGAATGATTCTAAAGATGAAAAATCTGTACAGGTGGGTTCTGAATGGGTGACTGTCCAATCGGATAAGACGTTAGTGCCATTTATAGATACGCCATATGGATTAGTAGGTGCTACAGTGGAATATCAAATTGAAAGTAATGAAGTTCAAAAACCATTACCCAAGTATCAAAAACTTGAAGATGTAACACAATTTTTTGATACTTGGGATCAACATGATGCGGAATACGCGTTAATAAAAATCGATAGCTTTCAATTATTTATGCCGGAAAAAGATAAGAGATTAGTGAAAAATTCAAAAGATTTTCAATCTCTAGATGATCTTATTGATTACTATGAAACTCTTTTCACTGATTATAATCAAATGATTGGTTTAGATAATTCTAGTGAAGTGAATAAGATAAGTGAAAATCGATACTTTTTAAAAGCGGATGTGCATGGCGCAGGTGGAGCATATTATGGAGATAAATGGACCGCTAATAGTGCAAGTACAACAGAGATGTGGTTGAAAAAAGTAAGCTGGGGAACTCTCCATGAAATTGGCCATGGTTATCAAGCAAGTTTTGATAATCAAGGTATGTATACTGGTGAAGTATCAAATAATTTATTTGCTGTGCAATATCAATATGATAAATATGGAAAAGAGGCCGATAAGATAGGTTGGCTTTTTAATTACGGTAAAAAAGAGGCAGTTGAAAAAAATCTATATTCAAAACTTGTGAAAAATAATGGCACATATAGTTCTATAGATTTAAGGGACAAACTAATTTTATTAACTATGTTAAAACAAAAAGCTGGAGATACAGCATTCACAAAAATGTATCAAAATTATCGTGAACTAGCCAACAAACCTGATTTTAATAAAAATAAATATTCTTTACCAAATTTAATGAATCAGTATTATAGTGAACATAGTGGTTACGATTTTACAGCGGTTTTACAAAGATGGGGTATATCTTTGGATCCGATATATGCTGAAAGTAATCGTGCTAAAGGGTATCCAGCGGTAGCTTCATTGGTAGATGTTGTACCAGAAGAGCAATTATCTCATGCGAGAGCTCTAGTAGACGATAATATTCTAATTAATAGTAATTTTGAAATGGTGACTAATGAAGAAATTGCTCCACTGAATTTAAAAGGAGACTTGACCATCCAGTTGAAAACTAAAAATATAGACCTTTTTAAAGGGGAAAAAGTTCAATTAAAGGAAGGAAATCAAGTAGTCAAAGAGTTAGTTATTGAAGGAGAAAATATCAATTTTAAAGATATTCCGAATGGCATTTATACATTAAAAATTCCTGACGGAAAGAAGGGGAAATATAAAACGAATCAACATTATGCTTATGTAAAAGAAAAAGAGAATTCGTTAACTGTTGATGTGGAAAAAATAGGTTTTAGTAACTTGACAAATCAAACAATTCAATTTTTAGGTTTGGGAGATAGTAAATTTGCAGAGTTTCAAATCGATTATAATCATGCAGAAGCAATATTTACAATGACTTCTGCATCTCCGCATAATTACTATGGCAATGAAAAATATGCTTCTGTGGAAATTTTAACAAACTCAGGTCAAGTGGTTTATTCAAAAGAAGTCAAAGGAAAAAATAATCAGACAGGTAAGGATATCATTCCTTTAAAAAAAGATTATCAAATTAATATTTACCATGCTGAATCCAAAAATCGCTTAAAAAACACCGAAGGAATAATTAAGGCCTCAGATAAGCTTAATTCATTTACAATCACGAAATGGGGGTTAAAGAATATGGCCCTTCAGAATAATCCTATAGATATGTTGATGAAAAAAATTGATAGTAAGGCTATGGAAATATTGAATGATTCTAATTTACTTTCAACACCGCTTGAAGACTCAGAGATCAAAAAACATATATGGGTTGCAATTAACTCTTTACCAACAGCTCAAAGGGTAGAATATTTTAAAAAATATAAACAAATATTTTGATTCGGTTTAAATAAGTATTAATATAAGATGAATTTTGTTGATGCTTACTATTATGAGTTCGTTTGCAAGAAGACTATGAATGAAAAAGTTATTGTTCGACCAAAAACTGATGTATTGGATGTTTAAAAATATAGTTGCTTAATAAAGTATATTCGAATAATGGTGCATGAAAAAATTCTTAATTAGCATGCTGTGAAAATTATTGCTCCTGTAAATGCAAAGGACTTCTTAATGTTGACGTGAAAATCTATGTTCTATTTGAACCGATTCCTTAACGTACAGGGAATCGGTTCTTTTATGTCAATTTTGTGTTAAACATTCAATTATTATGGTGAATCATAGTAATTGAATGTGGGCGATGTAATTGAGTGTTTAGTATCTATAGAAATAAAATACACCGCAAAATAATGTCGATAAAGTATATTTTGTTATAGAAGATATTCATGATTTAAACGGAGTAACTTATTAAATAGAATGATTCTATTACTATGTTTTTGAAAACAAGGAAAAAGGAATTTGGAATTGTAATACTGCATGGTATGTCTAGTTCCCAATTAAAAAAGTTAATCATCATGGAAAATATGTTAATTGGATGTTCTGCAATCATTGTTGGGATTGGAACTGGATTACTCTTTGGGAAATCAATCTTATTAATAAGTGTTTTCATTTTTTCCTTAAAAGGCCGGCTTCCATTATATTTTCCAACTAAGAATCTGTCTGGAATCTATGGTATAATCTGTACAAAAAAGGATGTTTCCTACGATACATGATTATACAAGTAATATTACTCTTGAACAGTTTGAACTGATTCGTGAAGATTTAGAAAGTGCACGAAAAACGACGCGTCCACGCACAGTTGATTTGTACGAGGTGTTCTGCGGTGTGCTATACTTGCTTACCACAGGGTGTCAATGGCGTAATCTTCCAAGTGATTTTCCGAACTGGAAAACAGTCTATTTCTACTATCAGATTTGGCGAAAAGTAGACGAGTTTCTGCATCGTAGATGCACAAAGCGTAAAAAACACATGGATAGCTAGGGAAAAAGGTTACGATGCCGGGAAGAAAGTATCAAGAATCAAACGCAATATCGCTGTAGACACCAATGGTCTCATTCATGCGATTGAAGTAACAACTGCGAATATAACAGACCGAAAAGGTGCTATCAAAATGTGTGAAAGGCATAAGAAAACATTGAATAAAGTGACACATATACTTTGTGATGGTGGATACACAGGTCCATCATTTGCCCAATCGATAAAAGAAACGATTGATTGCTCAGTTGAAATCATTAAACGATCGGAACTTCACAAGTTTGTCGTGTTACCGAAACGCTGGATTGTGGAACGAACGTTTTCTTGGTTAGAAAATTACCGCAGACTGTGGAAGAACTGCGAACGAACAATTGAAAATAGTAGACAGAGTTGCTTATTGGCAGTTGTGGCGATTTTATTAAAAAGATTCTAGACAAGTTCTTAGATCGTGGAAAATATTCTAACCGCTGAAAAGATTTCAACATAACTAAACAAATAAAAACGGAGCTTTCTCCACGGGCTATACGATGTGCAAATATATTTTCTTCATGTGTAACAGTATAAATTGTTGCAAGTTCTTTCTTAGATATATTTTGTTTGAACCTGGGATATGCGGTACGCTCAATTGAAGTCACTGGTATTCCTCCTGATTAAAATTATCGCAATGGAATCGTTGATTCTTTCATCTTACGATAAAACATTTAAAATTCTCTATTATGGGTAGACTCTAATCATAAATTGATAAGTTGTTGAAAACATTCAGTTTTGAACGTGTGATTAGGTTGTATGATAATAGGATGGAAAATGAGGTTAATTTTGAAAAATGAAAATTGCTTACGCTAGAGTTTCCACATTAGATCAAAATTTAAATAGACAGATAGAAACTTTAAAAGAATTTGGAGCGGAAAAAATATTTACGGAACAAAAATCTGGAGCATCTGTTCATAATAGAGAAATGTTTCAGGAGGCGCTACAATTTGTTCGAAGTGGAGATACCTTTATGGTAGAAGCAATTGATAGACTTGGACGTAATTATGATGAAATTATTCATACTGTTAATTATTTAAAGAAAAGGGAAGTAAAATTAATTATCACGAGCTTACCTATTATGGCAGAAGTTATTGGGAATTCCTTATTAGACAAATTTATTAAAGGTTTAATCGTTCAAATTTTAGCTATGATTGCGGAACAAGAACGAGCAGAAACGAAAAGAAGGCAAGCACAGGGAATTTCGATTACTAAACAGAAAGGTGTCTATAAAGGGAGACCGCCCCTCTATTCTCCAAAAGCAAAGGATCCACAAAAGAGGTTGGTATATAATCGGGTGGTTGAAATGTTAAACAATGGCGAAGCCATTTCTCATATTGCAAAAGAAAACGGCATAACAAGGCAAACCGTCTACAGAATAAACCATGCTATGTCTAGCTAGAGCTGGTATATGATTATTTAAATCTGGTTCTTATTTGTCATGTAAGCAAATTCTCACGTGACAAATAAGAATTAATTTTATACATAACAAAATAGGGTTGGAAATAAAAGTAAGCCTATGGCCTATTTTTACACGTATCTCGGCTGTACCCCATATAATCAAGTCATGTACGATATCTATGACACCTACTGGTAAATACTATGTGTCCATTTTGACTAAATACGAAAAAGAGGTCGTACAAAAAGAAGTAGAAACAGTTGTTGGATTAGACTTTGCGATGGATCAATTATACGTCAGTTCTGAGGATGAGAAAGCCAATTATCCTAAGTTCTATCGTGAAATGCTAGACCAATTAGCAAAGGCGCAACAAGTATTATCAAGACGTACAAAAGGTTCAGGGCGTTGGAATAAACAACGTATCCGTGTAGCTAAGCTGCATGAAAAAGTAGCAAACCAACGTAAGAACTTCCTTCATCATAAGTCTAAAGGGTTAGCTACTCATTTTGATGTTGTAGCTATTGAAGATCTAAATATGAAGGGAATATCGCAAGCACTTCATTTTGGAAAAAGCGTCGCTGATAATGCTTGGGGTATGTTCACTTCTTTCTTAGCTTATAAACTAAATGAACAAGGTAAGCAGCTCGTGAAAATAGACAAATGGTTTCCTTCCACAAAAACATGTAGCAGTTGTGGAAAGGTGAAAAATATGTCATTGTCTGAGCGAGTCTATTCTTGTATATGTGGTGTAAATCTCGATAGAGAAACGCAGCTATCAATATCAGAAATGAAGCAATACGCCTATTAGCGTAAGCATACCCTTGGAACAAGGGAGTTAGCTCGGCTGTCTTAGGACGAATTCGTTAGCTACCCAAAGTAACGACTAACCGAGAAGCCCCCACTTCAAATAGTCCGTTAGGACGTTAAGTGGCGGGGAGTTCACCTCTTATCATATCAATCTTTATTTTTTCTATAGTTACCCTAGCGACGATTATTGTTCTTTGGCTAAAAACTAAGCAGCTTTATGTTCCAGACATAATCAGATTAACCGAAGCAATAATATGCTTAATTAGTTCGGGAATTTTACTTATGTTTAAAGATAAATTTGAACCTACTTATAAAAACTTGACTGCAACAATTGGACAGTACACAGGGACCTCATTGAATATAATAATTTTATGCTTATTAGGATTTTTCTTGCTGATAGCTATTTTTAATGCAATTAGACTATGAACATAAAATAACTAATTTAGGGGAATTTAAATGAATAATTTTAATGATTTGATTGATTTATTTTGGTCTTATTTATGGATAGTGGGTTGTGTATCTACATTACTAATCACTTTGATATTAATGGGACGGATGTTTTTTGGTAAACCAACATATAGAAGTAGTAATAAGAAGGCGATGGATGTTGCTTTGTTTTCATCTATTACAAGCAGTAGTGATGCCGGAAAAGGTTGAAGAACTTAATTCTATTTGAAATTATTGTTTTAAAAGTAATCAATTTATTAAATATAGTCAGATGAAAGGACAGAATACAACATCTACAATAAACTAAGAAGGTAATTCTGAGCAGGAAAATCACAATTATTATTATAGAAATAGAGTAAAAATGTAACGTTTATACTCAACGCTTGAAAAAAACTTTGTTAACTAATTAAAAGGAGCTTTTACATGTTAGAGACTCTTGAAATGAGAAAAAAGCAACACGAAATAAAAATAAAAAAATATAAAAAAATACAAGAGTACTACAATCCATTTTTGTGGACAATCTCAATTATCTATTTTCTTTATTTCATGATCAGTGATAATTCTCTTTCAGTACATCTATTACTTTCTTTCATTATTGGTTTGATTCTTTGGAGTATAGGTCTAGCTATTAATTTAAAACTCTTTCATGAGTTGAAAGAAAAAAGAAAAATCTTGAATATAGAAACAATAAACGAAATGAAAAATAATAAATATATGAGTCCAGGAAGAAAAGAACGCTATATCACAGATTATAACGCGACGAAAGATGAACTAGAAAAGATAATGATTTACGCTAAATTTATGTTAGAAGCTGAAGAAAGAGAAAACGAAATAAAAGATGACAATAGCAATTTAGATATATAAATGTAGTGAGAGGAGAATAAAAATATGTCTATAGAACAGTATATAAATATTCGTGAAGCAGGGAAAGAAATTGAGGAGATTCAAAAACAATATCTGTTAAGTGAAGCTACACTTTTAACTTTAGAACTAGGTTATAAATGTTATGGAAAAAACATTTCATTGCATAAAGCAATTAATCTTATTGATAAAATTGTAGTATTAAATGCAAATGATACCAAGCATACATCCTTTAGTCCATCTGTGATTGATAGCTAGATTGAAAGAGAGAGAGCCATATACCCAAAGGCAAGTTAGATACCTTAATAATATAGTGGAACAAAATCATCGTTTTATCAAGAAGCGTGTGTGCTATGTTGGGATTTAAGTTATATAAAACAGCAACTTCTGTATTGAGTGGTGTAGAAGCCATGCATATGATAAAAAGGGACAAATTGATTTGTAGAATCAGTTTGTCCACCGAGTATTTGAACTTATAGCATAAAATAAGATTCCGTTAGGAATCTACTATCATCCATGTTCTTCTTCATATATTTGCAACAGAACTAATAAAATATTAATATGCTATTTTAAATCTAATTTAGTTATTTTTTATGGGAATTAAAATAATCTTTTGGGACTCTACTTAATGAATCAATTATTTGGCTATTCTCATTAAATTCATATTCTACACCGCTAATTTTTACTATTGGTTTATTTGTACCTCGTTGTCCCATTATAAGAGCGGCAGTAGCAGCAAGAAGGTCACAAAAGGTTTCTGTAGATTTCTTCGTCTCATTAGTATTTATGTCGACTACTTCACTGATTCTTAGAGCAGGGACACCATATAGACCTATAGCAATTTGAGTCGCTCCAAGCTTTTCAATCCGCCCATCACTATCGGTAATTATCACTCCAACTTTAACGTTTAGTCTTTTTTGTAATGTTTCACTAATTTTCCTTGCACTTAGGTCGGGGTTCTCTGGTAAAAGCATTACATGCTCAAAATCAATTTTATCTATTCCAGCACTTGTTAAACGCATTCCATTTGGTAACCAAGCTCCAATATAATTATTGTCTATTTCTAACTTACCACCTGAAGGATCACCTGTTTCATCTATTATTTTTTGAATTACTCTAGGATTCTTTCTTGGGATTTTTTCATGTATTTGATTAGCTAAATCACTTGGTTTTATGTTACTAAGATTGATGTCGCGTCCTTCTGCAGTTGAAACTGCTTTTGAAGCTACGCATAGTATATCACCATCTTTTATTTCAAAGCTCGATTTTATGACTGACAAAGCGATAAAATCGCCAATATTGTCACCTATATTAATTTGGGGTATACCTGGAACTGCTTCAACATTGATCTTCATATTTTTACCTCCTCGTATATTAATCTTTAAGTCCTATTTCAGGTTTAGATTTTCTTTGTAAAAAGAGTCCTGTAATAAATAAAATACTTGGACGTCTCAAGATATTTCTAGATAATGATCTTAGGATCATTTGGGACAATTCTTTTTCCTCTTGTGGATTTACCACATCACTTAGAGTGTTTCTCAGTGAACGTGCGGGACTCCCTACCCGCAGGCTGAGCAACCTGACCCTCGAACCTAGATGTTAGTAGACCTAGGGCGGCTTTCGATTCAGGACAAGCTCTCATACACGAGGTTGTTGGTCGGCGTACACACTAGAGATATCTCGAGACGTCCAAGGAATGATTCTAAATAGAAGGGAGGTCTCTTACATGAGATTATTTGTTGGTTTAGATGTAAGTTCGTTTGATATAAAAGCTTGTATTTTAAATGGTGAAGGAAAAAAGCTAGATTCCTTTTCTGTTAACAACGACTTGCCAGGTGCCAAAGCGCTCAAAGAGCGAGTGTTACAGTGTATAGCGAACCAAGAAATTGAAACTTTTAAAATCGGCCTAGAATCCACATCTGTTTATAGTTTTCATCCATCTATGTTTCTTCATTATGATGAAGACTTACAACGCTTTGGAGCAAAGGTATTTTTGATGAATCCCAAACAAATTGCAAATTTCAAGAAAAGCTATTCTGACATGGATAAAACAGATGAGATTGATGCCTTTGTCATCGCTGATTACTTACGATTTGGGCGGAATCAAATGTCTATCGTAAAAGAAAGTCAGTATGTGGCACTCCAGCAATTAACAAGATCTCGTTATCAACTCGTTAGAATGTTGACAACGGAAAAACAACATTTTCTCCAACACCTAAGTTATAAATGTAATACGTTCTCACAAGAAGTGGATTCTTCTATCTTTGGCAACGCCATGATGGAACTGTTTCTTGAAAAATTCAGTCTAGAAGAGCTAGCCGACATGCCTTTAGAGGAACTCGCTGAGTTCCTACAAACAAAAGGGAAAAACAGATTCGGTGACCCGAAATGTATCGCATCAACCATTCAAAGGGCTGTTCGCTTTTCTTATCGTTTGGATAAGGTTGTAGAAGACTCAATCGATGTTCTTTTAGGAACGTCAATTGCGGTTATTCGTACCTATCCACAGTAAATCAAAGAAATAGAAAAGTCCATTAAGCGAATCATGGCTGGATTAACGCAAACACTCGAATCCATTCCTGGGATCGGTCCTGTCCTGTATTCGCCGCCGGTATTATCGCTGAGATTGGTCAAGTCGAAAGATTTGATGATGAAACCAAGGTAGCAAAATATGTCGGATTATATTGGCGTACGCACCAGTCTGGTTGATTCACCGCAGGAAATACTTCATTATCCCGTAATGGAAATCATTACTTGCGGTATTACTTAGTTGAAGCCGCCAACTCTGTAAGAAGGCATGTTTCTGATTATCAAGAATATTACGTAAAAAAATATAATGAAGTACCAACACATCAACACATCAACGCAAACGTGCACTCGTTCTAACCGCAAGAAAACTTGTGCGATTGGTGGATGCGCTACTACGTAGTCACCAACTCTTTGCGCCAGAAAGGTGTGTGAAAGTGTGACATAAAACTTGTCATCGCTACCTCTCAATTATTTTCCAGTAAATCACATATATTATTGATTTAGTTTCGTAATGTCTTTTTTTAGCAAATAGGCCTTTGATAACTAAAAATTCTTTTGTTTTTCAGTTGACATACTACCGCAGGTCTAATTTTTCCCGTAACTTAATAACAGATTGTTTTGAATAACTGTATTTTTCTTCTTCATTTTTAGCATGGGTTTCAATACTTATAGTGATATCTTGACTATTTGGAATGTGTTTATTTAATAGAGATAGAATTTTCGCATAATTAATTACCCCCGTTCCAACAGGTACGTATTTTATAGAAGTACCTACATATATAAAGTCCTTAATATGCAGGTACTCAATATGTGGTGCAATCTTTTCTAGGAACGATTCATCTATATCTTCACCAACTTGGATTAAATTCGCAATATCCAACCAGATTTTAATATTAGTAATATTATTACTATCAATAAATTTAACAAAATCTTCTAAGTGCTTTTTCATATAAATCGTACAAACTGGTTCATTTTCCAATAAAAATGTATGATTATCGTTTATTATTTTTTCGAACAATTTATCTCTGACAAAATTGCTAACCGGATTCTCGACTTTACCTAGGTAGGAGAAGATTCTAATTTTATCAATAGATAATATGTCAGCATATTTTAGAATATTATCCATTAGTTTCTCCTTTTCAGAAAGAGATAAATTAGGGTCTATGC
Source organism: Bacillus cereus group sp. BfR-BA-01349 (assembly GCF_022663795.1). Classification (NCBI taxonomy): domain Bacteria; kingdom Bacillati; phylum Bacillota; class Bacilli; order Caryophanales; family Bacillaceae; genus Bacillus; species Bacillus cereus group sp. BfR-BA-01349. The sequence continues at coordinate 29,592 of NZ_JAKUGE010000005.1, read as the reverse complement.
CGAAATTATCATGTATGATAGTCTCGATGGAGTTATTAGTAGTCCATTTAAAAAGTGGACTTGCTATAGAAACAGGGGTAATTCCTGACGATTTTAACTTATCAGCAAAATCTACAATTTCATTTTTATTCATTAGGGAAAGGTTTTTATTATTAATCATGCGTAGTTCACATGTATGTAAATCCATTTCTTTTAAAAAAGTAACAGATGAATCTATGTTGCTCGAAATCTCATCAAGATTGATAGTTAATTTAGCTTTCATAGAATGGCCTCCGTTAATAATTTGTGGATTTTTATTAGTTCTGAATGTTTTATATCAATATCTTTATCAAACCAAATAGATAATGCTAATATCCCCTGATAGAGCATCATCCATAAGCCATCAACTACTTTTGCACCATTATTGGAGAAAAATTGTAATAAGATAGTTTTTACTGGATTGAAGACCGCATCAATAAAGAGTTTTTCCTGCATGTTAACACTTTTTAAAAGATCAATATTAAAAGGGGCTTTTGCCACATTACCTTTCATACCAGTTGATGTTGTGTTGATAATAATATCAGATTTATCAACTATCCCTTTTACATCAGAGTAGGGTAGTAGAGTTATTTGTAGTGCTTTCTGTTTATTGAGTAAATCTTGAGTTGAATCACTAATATTTGGATGATCCCTATATAGAACATACACATTATTGCTAACTTTTTTTGCTGCATATATTGCAGCTCTACTAGCACCACCAGTTCCAAAAATACAAACTGTCGGATTATCTTTTTTTGAATTTATTAGTATAGGCTTGTATAAACCAATCCAATCTGTATTATATCCGACGAGTCCATTGCTGTTTATTTTAATTGTATTTACGGCCCCGACATTAACAGCTGTTAAATCTATTTGATCTATAAGTTCCATTACAGATCGCTTATAGGGCAAAGTAACATTTAGTCCTACATATTTCTTTTTTAATAGCAACTCTAATGTATCTTTTAGTTCGTTAGATAATACTTTGATTTTATCATGACGATAATTACAATCAAATTCAGCACTATTAATTAATTCGCTAAACATAATGTCAGAAACAGAATGAGCTACTGGGTTACCAATTAATGCAGAATATTTTTCTTTCATATTTGTCTCCTCCTTTTTATTTTAGAATATTTATTTTTTTTATAATATTGACAACATACACAATTATTGTATAATAGTCAACAAAATACCGCTTTTAAAGACATTTTTTTATAAAAGGATGAAGGAGGTGTAATTTTTGTAACTATTTAGAAGGTTAACTGCATTAGACGTCAATTTATATTAGTTATGTATAAAGGAGTAAGTGGTAATGCATCAATTAAATCCCAGTGTATTAATTATGGGCTATGGTAAAATTGGCAAAATTAAGGCGAAGATTTGGAAACAATGTGGTATAAATGTTTTTGTAACTGATGTTACTAAAACACGACTAGAGAGTGCTCAAGCAGATGGTTTTCGTATTGAAAAATCCCCATCAAATATATCGTATAGTTTTGTGGATATTTGTACACCATCTAATACCCATATCGAGGTTTTGAGACGAATAATATCAGATGATGTTAGATTTGATCGTGTTATTATTGAAAAACCTTTGTTTAATAACGCCTATGAAAAACATATATTGTATGAGTTACTTGATAATGATAATTCACTACATGAAAGAATTATTGTTAATGAACAATATTACAGATCAAAAGTAATAAAATGTTTACAAGAAAGACTTTCTAAAGAAAAGATTAAACGGGTGAAAATTACCATGTCCAAAGATAGGAATGCAGATAATAAAAGCGGAAGATTTATAGATAATGATATCGGTGCATATGGTATTGAGTTGCCACATATATTAGCGATACTAGATATACTAGATAAACCAGTTAATCTCATGGCATTGGTAAAAAATATACTATATATTGATTCAGATGATAAAAACAATCAGGGAATCTATATTGAATATGTCACTAAAAATGATACAACAGTAGTTATAAATAGTTTTCTGGGTGATTTTAAAGTATCCCCCGAAAATGAAGTTTCTGATAATTGTTTCATAGATAGATCCTTAGTGATAGAAGGAGAAAACTTTAATCATAGAGTTATTATGGATCCTCATCCCTCAAATGAACGCTTATATGCTGAATTAAAATTTGGAGAAGAATCGATGTTAATTCATGATGATATGTTAAGAGAAAATATATTCAGTATTATTAATAATAATATTGCTGAGGGTTGTAAACTAGAATACGCTATACAGCAATCTAAACAAGCAATCCTTTTATTTAACAATGCAAATATTATTCATATTAAAAAGGAGGATAATTATGTCAATAACTATTAATAATGATTTTATTACACCAGATAAATTACAATTCGAGGTAGTAGAAAGAAAAGGATTAGGACATCCTGATACTTTGGCTGATGGGATAGCAGAGGCAGCTGAAATCGAATATTGTAGATATTGCCTTGATAAATTTGGTTATATTCCGCATCATAATTTCGATAAGGTCATGATTGTAGGAGGCCACTGTATACAAAAATATGATGGTGATAATTTTTCAGATCCAATAAAAGTCATTTTCATGGGACGAGGAAGTAAAAGTTTTGGTGATGAAACAATCCCGCTGGAGGATATACAAATTAAAGCAGCTAAGGAATATTTGTCAAGAGTCTTACCACATTTAGATGTAAATTCTAAATCAGTAATTGAATTTCGTTCTATAACTAGTTCTCATAGTACACGCCCTTATTGGTTCAACCCTAGAGACAAAAATGATTTACCAGAATACAATAATGAGGGTCCAACTGCAAACGATACAGCAACAATGATTAGTTACTGGCCACTTACAAAGTCAGAAAAGCTAGCACTTGATATAGAAGGATATTTCTACAAAAATAATACTGCTGATTTACCTTATCCGAGATTTACAGAATTTGGTGGCGATATTAAAGTAATGGTAGTTAGAGATGGTGATACTATCGTAGCTACAGTCGCAGTACCACAAATAACAACTATGACAGCAAATGCAGATCAGTATTTTTTGCGTGAAAATAAGTTAAAAGATAACCTGAAAAGGTACATAAAATCTCTATATCCGAATGATGATATTCAATTGATTTTAAATTCCCGTCCACCATATCTAGTTACAGCTGGTTCATGTACAGACTTTGGTGAAGAGGGTGCAGTTGGTAGAGGGAATAAGACTCACGGTATCATTTCAAGTTTCCGTCCTAACACAATGGAAGCCCCGCATGGTAAGAATGCTACATACTTTGTTGGTAAGGTTCTTGGATATCATGCTGATGTCATTTCAAAAAGAATTTATGAAGCAACTGGGGTACCATGTCAAGTTATACTTCGGGCAAATATTGGGGATAAATTATACTCACCTTCAAAAATATTAGTATCCACAGCAAAAAAAGTGGATGAGATAATTATACAGAATATTATTACAGATGCACTTAATACTGGTGTGGATACTACTATATCTATTATAAACGAACAGCCATTTATTCCTCGAACTAATGTCATAGATGAGGTGAAGTATGGAAAAGATATATATTGATTCAACGTTAATAAATACAAAGAAAAGAAGCGGACATATAGGTAAGAAAATTATTAATGGATGTGTTGAGATTCAATTTTCATCTGAACGGGATACTATATTTAATAACATTTTATCGATTCAAAAAGAATTGGGATTGAATACACATAACCAAGTAGAAGCAATTAAAATATCGGGATTAATAAATTACATTCAAGATGAAATTACTAGTGTTACTTTCGATTCAGATAATCGCTGCCTATCAGTAAAAGGCCCATTGGAACTATTTGTTGAGGGACGAGCGCTATATTTTTTATCTGAATATATGTCTGAATGCTTACAGGCTTCCTACACAAATAGTTTATTGATACATGCGGCAGCCGTTTATTCAAAAGAAAAAGATAGATCATATTTGATTTTAGGAGAAAAAGGGTCTGGTAAAACAACATTGTCCTTTAGATTATGTCAAGAATTAGGATTAAGTCTTATTGGTAATGACTTAGTTCGTATTGGATATGATGAAAATGGTGAACTTTTTACAAAAGAAGGGAGTCGATGGTTCGATGTAAGAGAGACAGCAGTAAAGGCTGACGATTATATGAATAAGTTAGCTACTATATTATCTGCTAAATCGGCAAATTCATGGAATAATAAAACTAGAATATTACCAGAAGATCATTCTATAGAAACCCATTTTGAGCAATCGAAAATAGATAAAATTTTAAATATTAGAATTGATCCTTATCAAAATTATTTTTCTGTTTCTCCATGGGAAGGGATACAGAGAAATTTAATACTTCATGAAAAAATAGGTAGGCATATATCTGGTCAGGCTACACCATTTCAAGATGATCAGGGTAATTATCTTGGATCACTACCAAGCATAAATCGTGATAAGGCTTCATTGGTAAGGGATAATATAGTTAAGTGTATGGTCAATACAGGAATAACTGAACTATTTAGTCCGGACAGTAAAGCACTTGCAACCTGGTTTAAGGAAGAAGTACTATGATTGCTATCGGAATTCCAACTTATAATGAAGCAAAAAATATTTCTAAACTTACTCATTTAATTGATTGTGTAGCAGTAAAAATAGGGCTAGAAATAGTTATTATTAATGCAGACAATAACAGTCCAGATAATACGGCCACAATATTTACATCAGTTAAAACATTAAATAAAAAAATATCTGTTGTTACCAAGGAAGTTGGTAAAGGTTTTAATATTAAAGCAATAATTGATATTGTAAATAACCTAGATAATTGTGAAGGTTGCATATTAATTGATGGTGATATTACATCTTTTTCAGAGTCTTGGCTTAAAAAATTTACTGAACTTTTAATAGACAAAGTAGATTTTGTTGTACCTAATTATTCAAGGAGTTTTCAGGAAGGGAACACAACAAATCACTTTGTTTATCCATTAATCAATTACCATACGAACGGCAATTGCCCAAGACAGCCAATCGCTGGTGATTTTGGTTTATCGAAAAATTTCATCAAATTTCTTGCCAATTCTGTGCACTGGCACAAATATTGTTATGGGTATGGTATTGATATATTTCTTACTTTACATGCTGTATATAATAATTTTCGAATAGAGGAGATCAATCTAGATAGAAAAGAACATAACCCTAGTTTCGGGAAAATGGTAGACATGTTTGTTGAAGTTGCGAGTAGTTATTATGAAACCTCCAAAATCATATTTGAAAGTAAAAAGAAAAATGGCATTTTCAATACAGCAGTAATAAAATCTAGTAATCCATCAGTTTTATTTTCTCCTAAAATATTTTTAAGCCAAGAGGAAATATTAAAGAAAAAAGAGGAAGCTAATAAAATATTAGCATCGAAAGAGACAATATTAAATATGAGAAAAGATATTGAAATTAATCCATCAGTTTGGGTGGAAATATTGCTTGCTCATGAGAAAAGGATAGGACAGGTAGATAGTCAATTGCTTGCAAAATCAATATTGCCGTATTATTTGTTACGTGTTGTAGACTATTTACAAAACATTTCTAATGTGAAAGATGCAGAACTTAATATCGAAAAGGAAATTGATTTATTACAATTACAAAAAAATGAAGCTGTCAAATCAGATGTTGAATTTGATGTAGATTTTATAAACAGTATTTAAATTAAAGATTAGCACCTTGTATTTTTTAAAAATTCGAATAACTATCCTTTTCCTTGAAAACTTCATCATACGGACTATTTGACTATCTTATTGTAAGATCCAAATAGTCCGTTCATCACTTTAAAATGATCACATTTGCACATTTGAATTATAATGCAAATGTGCAAATGGTTTATAATTCTTATTCTATTTTAATGGCTTCTATTTGTTGAAAAATGGAGTAATTTCTCTATTTCAAATTAATTTAGTGATGAATTATGAAGCTTAAATTTTTCGATATCGGTATAGTCCCTCCTTCGCTTGTTTGTTGTATCAAAGCTAAATGAACTATTGGGAATGATGAGGAGAATAAATATTGAAATTATTTTTAAGTTGGTAGGAGGGAACATAATGGATCGTTCAAAGAAAAATGGTATATATATGCTTACGGGTAAAACAACAAATAAAATAGGTAATGTAATTTTTGATTATATAAATAATGTATTAATAGCTTCTTTAGGAACAAAGGCTTCTAACCTTTTAGCACTATATCAAAGTTCTGAAATTATTGTAAATATATTGTTTAATATGTTAGGTGGTGTTTTTGCAGATTTAAAAAATAGGAAGAAAATAATTATTATAACAGATTTAACCGCTTCACTAGCAACCTTTCTACTTTATCTTTTTTGGGATAGTAAAAATTCCTTATTTTTAATTATTTTAATAAATATTTTATTGGCGTTATTGTATTCTTTTAATTCCCCTGCATATAAAGCTATTGTTAAAGATATACTGAAAACAGAAGATTTAAATAAATTCAATTCATACTCTAATGCTTTTTCAGAAGTGGTTTCTGTATTGGGTCCTTTAGTTGCTATAAGTACCGTACATTATTTTGGATTTAAGACAGGAATGTTAATTAATAGTATTAGTTTTCTTATTTCTGCTTATTGTGTAAGTAGATTTCAAGTTATAAATTATGTGCAGAAAAAGAAAAAGGGTAAAGAAAAATATATGGTAGTTCTTTCAGATGGTTTTAAATATGTTTTGAACCAGCGTAATGTTCTTGAATTATTAATTGTATCTTCTTTTATTAATTTTTTTCTAGCAGGATATAATTTCTTTTTACCATATACAAATATTTTTTCTGAAAATCAAGGTATCTATGCATCCATTTTAATTACAGAATCTATAGGGAGTATTGTTGGGGCTCTTTTAAATCGATTTTTTTTAAAAAAAATCGATTTAAAAAGTATACACTATTGTTTATTTTTTATGGGGATTTCGCTTTTATTCCTTGCTTTATTTAGACCCTTTAAGTGGAGTATGTTTTTTTATTTTTTTATTTTTTCAATATCATTAACAATTTATAACATAAAGTTCTTTACTTACATACAAAATACTGTTGATACAGAATTTTTAGGTAGAGTTTTTAGTATTGTATTTACTGTCGCGGTTTTATTTATGCCAATAGGTTCGTTCTTTTTTGCCAACTTTACTACACCTAGTTGGAATGCGTTTGGATTTATTGGGACTGGCATACTATTTTTATTTTTAATACTTCTAATAAAAATGAAAATGTTTAAAAATGAGGAGGAGAAATGATGTTTTTTTTAGAAAAATTGAGTTATTATTCAAAAAACACTCCGGATAAAATAGCAATTTTTGATGGTGCAGAAGTATACACATATAGAGATGTTGAAGACATTACAAACTATTTTGCAAATAAACTATTAAAATCAATTGGTGAGAATAATAGAGTTTTGGTTAAATTACCTCACGGAGCAAATGTTATTTTGGCAATAATTTCTATTATTAAATCTGGAAATAGTTATGTTCCTGTTAGCAATACAATCTCAAATGAAAAAATAAAAGATATTATTATAGGAACAAAAGCAAGTGCAATTATTAGCGATAACTCGGAGTTAACTTTACCAAGCGAGATTTCTAGGTTTAATACGCCAGATGAATGTTTAAGTGAAGAGATAAGAAATTCTGATTGTTTTATGAGCATTAATTTTAAAATTATTGATTCAGAAAAAGAAGTGTATGTATTACATACTTCTGGTAGTACAGGAAAGCCAAAAGGAGTAAAGGTTATTAGGAAAAATCTCGACTATATTTTAGAAAATCTCCAAAGATTATTTCCTGTAAATAAGGAATCAGTATACCTTTTCTCCACTCCATATACTTTCGATGTATCTATTTCTGAAATTTTAGGGTGGATTATTGGAGGTGGATCAGTTTGTTGTCTAGATTTAAGCTCTTTAGAAGTCTACAGGAAGTTCCCATCCTTAATTTATAAGTATGGTGTTACACATATGGCAGCATCTCCTTCCGCATTTAATACAATTCTAGATTCAATGGACATGAATGATTTGCAATTAATTAATAATTCTATGAAATATGTTGTAATAGCTGGAGAAAGATTTAATCCTATTATTCAACACAAATGGATTCAAAATAACATGAATTTTAAATTGTTCAATGCATATGGTCCGACAGAGACGACAATATATGCAACTTGTTTTGAACTCCCGAAAATTGCGATGGATGATATTCCAATTGGTCAACCACTAGATGGTGTGAAAATTGAAATTCAACCTATCAATGACTCAAATTTAGGAATTCTTTTGATAGGGGGAGATGGAGTAACAGCTGGATATACAGATGAATCCTTAAATAAAGAGAGGTTTGTAGTAATTAATGGGGAAAAATATTACAATACTGGCGATGTAGTTTCATGTAATAAAGATCAACTATACTACCATGGAAGAAATGATAGTCAAATACAAATTAACGGTATACGTGTAGAATTAGGTGAAATTGAATATTTACTTGAAAAAATACATGGGGTTCAACAAGCGGTTGTTTTATTTTATCAGGGTAAATTGCTTGCATTTATCCTGAGTTCTAATTTAACAATTCATGATATGAAAAAAATGGCTACTTCAGTACTTGAAAGGTATATGTTTCCAAATGATTATCATATCATCAAGACGTTTCCATTGACCGAAAATAATAAAGTTGATCGAAAATCTTTATTATTTTCTTATGAAGAGAGTAAGAAATCGGAAAAACTAATCATTAGTAAGGATATGACAGAATTTGAAGAGGTTTTAAGAGATAAAGTCGCTCTAATACTTAATTTACCAAAAGAGTTAATTGGAAAAGATAGTGATTTCTTTGAGTTAGGTGGAGATTCCCTAGATGTATTTCAATTACTTTTAAAATTAGAAGAAATGTATGAAACAGAGCTTTCTTTGGAGTTAATTTATACTAATCGAACATTATCTAGGATTGCTTCTGAAGTTTCAAAATTATTAACAACAGAAAGAGAAGAAGTTTTTGAAGAAAAGCTACATGAGGAAGACTTTAAGCTCATGGAAAAAGAAATCAACGGTTATTTATTAAATGATGAATATCAAACTACTTATAGCTTTGAAACTATACACTCACAACGGGTTTACTATTTTGATAATTTTAAGAGTTCAGTTTCCTTTGGTTATAGGGTAGATACTTCATACGATAAGGAAACAGTAATAAAAGCAATTAAAACTATTATTAATAGCAATGATTTGATGAGAGCTATGTTAAGGGAAAGTGATTCCAGATTAGAATTTAAAATTTTAAATTCCATTGATAGTTTTCCTATATTTACATTAAATCGAAATGTTGAAAAAAAATCATTTATCCAAAAAATCGAATCAATAGGAGAAAACTTGGTGTATAAGGCTCGCAATAATGGTGGGTTACTCGGTTTTTTAGCCTTACTAATAGATAAATCAGGGTATACAATAGTTGGTGTGTTAGATCATACTATTGCTGATATCTCATGTATTAATATAATTAAAAAAATGATTGGTGAGGAACTAAATGGCTATTCAAGTAAAGAAAAGGCAAGTTATAATGATTTCTGTTATGAGGTTAGAGAATATAATACAATTGATAGCTTGAAAAATAATGCATATCATAATAATTTACTTGCTATAAGCAAAAATGTGAATGATGTCAACTTAAATAAGCTAAGTAAAAGTTTAAAATGTTATGAAATAGATTATCCTAGCCAAGGTGATTCTTTTCGGATTATAAATTTTCTTTCATATGTTATAGGAAAAAGATTATTAGAAATCGTAGATCGAGAACAAATTGTAATAAAATCAGTCATTAACGGGCGAGAAAATAAGCTTTTTGATTTTTCAACCACAATCGGTGATTTTCATGGTAGTTTATATTTAGTTTATTCAAAAGATGAAAACTATGAACAATTTACGAATAAATCTGAGGGGATATTCGGAAAATACTACACTACCCACCCATACAGACCAGGATATGCGTTTGGTTCAAATTACCCAAGTAAAACAAAAGAACAAAAAAAACTTAAAGATCAGTGGAATTCGATTTCAAATACCTCAATAAATTATATTGGAGAAGTATCAGATTACGAAAAGAGCTCTTATTATGATACAATCAGCAATGTCTTTGATAACTTGGAAAAAATACAAGATTTAATTTATGTTACAGCTTTTAGTAATAATAATAAATTAACAGTATTCTTAAATAAAAATTTAGGCCAACTAAATTTCCTTGAAAAATTGTACTATCCAACTTTCATTTAAAAGAGAAACAGTATGTTACCTTATATTTTTGGAAATTGAAAACAGGTTATTATTTTAGCTATCACAAATACTAAAAAGTTAAATCAATCAATAATAGACAACACTAACTCTAGTATTATATTAATTTATGATTAATCAACGCTGACTGTATTTCCTTGAGACTCTAATAAGAAAGGTTTATTATTTTTATAGAAAATAAAGTTGGATTTAAATATTATAAAAAATATATAGAATTAAGGAGATTGGGATATAAAACAAAAAGATATTGAGGGTGTGCTTATTGTGAAAATTACAATAGCAGGAATAGGATACGTAGGACTATCTAATGCGATTTTATTGTCTCAAAATAACGAAGTTATAGCACTTGATATTATTCAAAAAAAAGTAGATATGATAAATGATAAAAAGTCTCCTATTTTAGATGATGAAATTGAGAAATTTTTAGCAACAAAAGAATTAAATTTAATTGCAACTACCGATAGTTACAAAGCATTTAAGGATGCTGATTATGTAATTATTGCAACGCCAACAGATTATGATCCAGAAAAAAATTCTTTTAATACAAGGACCGTTGAAACTGTAATTGCTAAAATCTTAACAATTAATCCAGAAGCTATAATGATAATTAAATCAACTGTACCCGTAGGCTATACAGAAAAAGTAAAGCGAAAGTTTAAAACAAGTAATATTATTTTTTCACCAGAATTTTTAAGAGAGGGTAACGCTTTATATGATAACTTATATCCTTCACGTATAATCGTTGGTGAACAGTCTAGTAGGGCTAAAGTATTTGCTGACTTGTTAGTAGAAGGAGCTGCTAAGAAAGATATTCCTGTCTTATTTACAAACTCAACTGAAGCAGAAGCGATTAAATTGTTTACTAACACATATTTAGCGATGAGAGTAGCTTTTTTTAATGAATTAGATTCATATGCAGAAGTAAGAGGATTACACACAAAACAAATTATCGACGGGATTGGATTAGATAATAGAATTGGGAATCACTACAACAATCCATCATTTGGTTATGGTGGATATTGTTTGCCAAAAGATACAAAACAGCTATTGGTAAACTATGAGAATATCCCCAATAATATAATGACAGCAATTGTTGCTGCAAATAGAACGAGAAAAGATCATATTGCAGAAATGATTATAAAGAGAAAACCTAAGGTTGTGGGGATATATCGATTAACCATGAAAATGAATTCAGATAATTTTAGACAATCAGCTGTTCAAGGAATTATGAGGCGTATTAAAGAAAAGGGGATAGAAGTAGTTATATATGAACCTACTTTTCACGGGAAAGCATTTTATAATTCTAGGGTTATTAATAACTTTGAAGAATTTAAAAAGATAAGTGATGTAATTGTAGCTAATAGATTATCTGATGAATTATGTGACCTAACTGATAAAGTTTATACTAGGGACCTATTTAGTCGAGATTAGAAGTGCATCTGTTACAAAGTTTAAAAAAGCAAAGTTGAGTTGTATGAGTGAGGTTCTATAATAAATCCCCTAAAAAGATAGTAGGAGAATTTTTAAAAAATGATATAATATACGAGGGTAGCATAATGCGAAGAAAATATTTTTTATATTAACAAGTATCGTTTTGACGGTAGGAATTGTTTACACCGCTGCTGGTAGTAAAGAGCAACCAAACAATTTAGTAAAAATGAAACAGAACAATTATTAGCTAAAATGGATTAACCATTAAATAATTCGAATGCGATTATCTCAATAGAGGCAATCGCATTTGTTGTTTTTAGAGATATTTCCTAAATTGAACTTTTAAACCTTAAAATCGAGCTTCTTCCTAATTATATACTTACTAAAATAATGAATTCCCTATATCTATTGTGGCCAAGTTTTGGCGTCTTGTACGTTCCCTTAAATAACGTTCTGTCGTCATAATAGATTCATGTCCTAAATAGTCACGTATTTTCTTAAGCTCCACATCTTTTCCCATCAAATGATTCGCAAAGAAGTGATAGGTTACACCACCCAACTCTGAGTGACTTTCGTATCCTATAGGATTACGGTAACTCTCAACCGACTTCACCGAGCTTCATACAGTTCAGTTCTTGCTAACTTCACTGCATGTCGGAGTATTAAAGGAAGCCCTTCAAGGCGTTACCCTATCATTTGACTTCTTGGAATGACAGTTCCTAAGCTTTTCACTTAGGAACGTGTCGCACTGCCTTGTGGAACAAGGATATGTTAACTCACATGAAGTAGAAGAAAATATTCATGGAAGCATGATGCCGAAGGCATCCCAGATTACAGAATTCTTGTTTGGAACTTTAAATCCACATCAAATTTTTCTTATTCGCCAATCTTGGAATCACATCTTATTTCTCGAAGAATCCATTCAACAAATAGAAGAAAAAATTGATGAACTTCTTTTTACTTATCAAGAACAAGCTGAACTCCTTTTAACGATTCCTGGGGTGAAAAAACATGCTGCCGCAAGTATTATTGCAGAAGTTGGTGTCGAAATGAGACAATTTCCATCCGCCCATCATCTTGCTTCATGGGCAGGATTATCCCCTGGAAATCATGAAAGTGCAGGCAAGAAAAAGAATTCTCGAACAACAAAAGGAAACCCACACATTCAATCTATGCTTTGCGAAGTAGCCTGGGCAATCTCCCGAACACGTCATATATGGTTATCAGGAAAGTATTGGTCTCTTGCTGCACGGAGAGGTAAAAAGAAAGCACTTATTGCCATTGCACATAAAGTTATTAAAATTATCTATTACATATTAGATCAACGATCTGGTTTCATTGAATATTCAAAAGTTCTTTCTTAGTAACCCATTCAAGTTCATATTTCTTTCGCTACTGTTAAAAAAATTTAATAACATGTGGTTTATTTTTCTGTGATCTTTTTTAAGTCATCACACACATGTTAAGATTTTTTACCTCTACAGCACATATGAAATTTGGAATGATAACTTGAGTCTTTCACAGAAAAAAACACAGGAAAAGGATTTTTGAAGTGAACCCCAAAAACGGGACACGTATCAAAACATCTAAATTGGACACTAAGTTAAGAGAGAAAGGTGATTCAGTTTATGAGTAGAAAAGTTTATGATCGTCAATTTAAAATGGCTGCAGTTCAGCTGGTACTGGAAGAAAATATGTTTGTAAAAGAGGTTTCCAGAGAATTATCGATTCATTCTAATACCCTCTATCGTTGGATAAGTGAATATGAAGAATATGGGGAAAGTGCGTTTCCAGGCCGTGGAAGCGCGCTTTATCATTCTCAGTATGAAATGAAAAAACTTAAGCGTGAGAATGAAGAACTGAGAAAAGAGCTCGATTTATTAAAAAAGTTCCAGGTCTTCTTGAAGAAAAAGAATGTGTAAGATTTCAATATTTAAAAGAAAATAAACTAAACACAAATATAACATCAAGAAGGCTTGTAAAACGTTAAACATCTCGCGATCAGGTTACTATGAATATTTACAGAGAAAACCTTCTAAACGAGCTCTAGAGAATGACGTGTTAAGTGAGGAAATACAGCAAATATTTGAGGAGCATAAGGGGCGGTATGGATCTTTAAGAATTACAAAAGTTCTTGAAAAGAAAGGCATCAAAGTAAACCGGAAGCGAGTAGGAAAACTGATGCGTCAAATGAAACTGTATGCGAAAGGCAGTCGCTATCGCTACAAACGTTATAATAAAAAATCAACTTCTATAGAAAGACCCAACCTCTTAAATCAAGTTTTTCAAACGGATCAACGAAATAAAATATGGGTCGGTGATATTACCTATATCCCTGCTCCAAAAGGCACTTTATACCTTGCGGTATTTGTAGATATGTACTCTAGAAAAGTAACGAGTTGGTCCATGAGTACACGTATGAAAGATTCTCTTGTGATAGATGCTTTTTTACAGGGATATCAAAAAGAACACCCGAAAACAGGATTAATCATTCATACAGACCAAGGGTCTCAGTATAAAGGCAGTAATTTTCAATCTACACTAAAACAGTATGGTGCTGTTTCGAGTGTCAGTAGAAAAGGAAACCCGTACGATAACGCATTGATGGAATCCTTTTATAAAACTATAAAAAGAGAGCTTATTCAAGGTGCTAAATTTAGAACTCCTGAACAAGCCCGAATAGAAATATTTAAATATATAGAGTTGTACTATAATACAAAAAGAATGCACTCTTCCTTGGAGTATCTTACTCCAAGCGAATTTGAAAAGGCCTATTCATAATATTCACCTAACTTAGTGTCTAGTAAATGTTGACAAGTCCAAACCTCCAATTGTTAGTTGTGTCTAACAATTGGGGGGCACTTCAATGAATTGGGTGTCTTTTTTGAACTTAAACCATGTTAATAATATATATTTTAAAAGCCCATCCAACCAATCTTATTTTAATACATAAAAGTATAGAGTATATTGAGAAAGTTACTTTCATATAGCAGGCTAATAAGGTTTGAAGTAGAGGTAATTCGATTAAAACAATCTTATGTAACATATAGCGGATTCACGTCTAAGGATTATTAACTTGTTAAAGTGACTAATGTTTTTAATGAATAATGGACCTTGTAGGGCTCGAACCCACGACCGGACGGTTATGAGCCGTCTGCTCTAACCAACTGAGCTAAAGGTCCATGAAATTAGTTAATAATGAATTATAATTATAGCATCGCTGAAATAAAAAGAAAAGGTTTTAGTACTTTGTAAAAATAGTAGGGGAGCTTGTGATTTTCTTTATTATGAATGAATAATTTCTTAAATTTGCTATCACAGTTAATGCGATTTCAATCAAATATATTTTGTCACCAATGATGTCCATAATTTTAGTGCGGACGTAGACGGAAAAACACATGCTAACACCTATCATGATTCCAGAAATGTAAACGGAAATAGATTTAATTGATTCAGCTCACATACAATTAATTTCATAGGGGGGATGGTAAAAACATTGATTGAAAAAGAAAATGTGAATGTATAGAGGAGCGGGAAAGCCCATTTCTTCTTTTAACTACATATGGATGTACTCAAGAGTAATAGGAATTTTGGATTGTATCAAATCACCTGTTTTGGCTACTAAAAGTCATTCCCTTGTAAGGCATCTGCTGAAATGATAAGAGTTGTACCTCTTTTATAAAGTAATTCGTATATGTTAGGGGTATTTGCCGATTCATAATATTGTATATTTATTTTAATTATTTTAAATTGTAATACGATTATAGTTAAAAATAAATATGTAGCTCTTAGCATTGGAAATACCAATTGTAAGATGATAATGAGTATGGAAAAAAAGAAAAAACACAATTACTAATTTATTACTTTGGTGCACGAAGGGATGTGTAATGATATTTTTTGTTAGTAATGTTTATGATTGTCAAGTTTTCATTTTAAATATATGATTTAATTGTATTGAAAGGGTCGGTCATTTAAAGCCCTTTTTAGACTGTGGAACTAAACTATCTATGTATTTGAGGTGTGTGGCAATGGGGAAATCGAGAGAGCGGACAATGGAAAGCATTTTAAAGGCTGCTAAGAAAAAATTTGGAGAGCATGGTTATGAAGGGACGAGTATACAAGAAATTGCAATAGAAGCAAAAGTGAATGTTTCCATGGCTTCTTACTATTTTAATGGGAAAGAAAGTCTATATTATGAGGTATTTAAGAAATATAGTGTCGCGAATGCGTTACCTAATTTTCTGGAGAAAAACCAATTTGATCCTATCAATGCTCTTAAAGAATATTTACATGTCTTTGTTGCACAAATAAAAGAAAACCCAGAAATAGGAACGTTGGTATATGGGGAGCTTTTGAAGGAAAGTGCACGAATAGAAAAAATCAAGCCTTATATTATAGGTAACTTTGAACAATTGAAAGAAATACTACAAGAGGGGGAGAGACAAGGAGTTTTTTATTTCTTCTCAATAAATTATACAATACACTGGATTACTTCCATTGCTACTTTTCCGAAGTTAAAAAAAATGTATGATTCTTTAGGAAAAGATGAACAGAATCATTACTATTTTAACTGAAAAACATTAGGCAATGAACTATTGCGTATGTATAAAGGCATGCAGGTTTGAAGTGAAAGTCCGTTCTTACATTTTGTTATAGTTACTTAAAAAAGATGATATGAAGGTTATTATATCGGGAAAATAATAGCCTTTATTGTGTTATAAAACTTATAATTATTAAAAAATAAACATATAAAAACCTGTCCTATCTGGTACTATTTTTCGAATGAAGTTTTTCTAGAAAAACGGATTTTTTAGTAGAAGTGAAGAAGGAGTCAATGTTACTTAACCAAAAAATGATAGGTTATATTGGATGAAGAGTACTGACATTCCTTATGTTGTTCCTATCAATTAATATATGTTAGGTTGTTAATCCTTCATAAGTTGAAAATGTCAACCTAAACATGGGAAAGATCCATATTTAAGTTATCATTTATACATAAGGTTATATTTTGTAAGAAGCGAATGCAAATAATTAAGGTGAAAAAACATCTTATTAACGTTATATTAAATTTTAAATAGTGGAAGATAAATATTTATTTGTACTTAAGGGTGGATTGAAGAGAATCGTAATATAAGAAAAAACATTAGAGAGGATAGCTGCGAGCGAACAATTGTACTGATATGTTCGTTTATGAAACTGCCACCGTCTATCTATGATGTGCGTCAGTTAGGAACAAAATTATTAGACCAACAAATTAAGGTTTAAGATGGTGTATGTAATGGGAAGAAGAGGAGGTCTGTTTCCATAAAAAGAACCAAACACGGTGATTAACTATTTTACCTTTGCAGCAAATTTTAATACATAGGGTGTTCCAACAGAATAAAAAATATTTGTTTGATGAAAAGTTGAGAATCGTATAAGTAATGATTGAGTTTTTGATGAATAGAAGGTGATACGAATACAAACAGTAGCTAGCTTTTGCTAGCTACTGTTTGTATTCGTTCAGGAGAGTTTAAGTGGAAAAATGGAAAATCAAAATGAGATGACCGTGTTTATAGTGTTGACCAAAAACGAGATTTTATTCAGGGATATGTAAAAATGAATATTTATAATAACGCATGAACAGTTTCTTATGATTCGCATAAAAAATCCTATTGGATGTAGTAAGAATGCTGAGGGAACTATCGGTTAGTCGAAAAGAAAAGTGAAGAATTGTCGATTATATATGTAAGAGGAGGTCTTAGTTGCGCAAAAAAATTATTGGTGTGTACAAAACTATATATAATTTATGGGAAATATCTAGTTATGTTCTGGTGTAGATAAAATTCCGCTGTGCGCTTATTCTTACAAAGTTGTAAGGTATTTGTAAGGTAATTCGATAGTAGGAGATGAAAAAATTCGATATTCTGAAAATGTATTTGCGGTAGAAAGGAGTATACATGAGTTCATTTCATAGGTTAACAAAACTTACGAGTTGATTACGATAATTTTGGGGTTGTAATGAAAGTGATTTGATTGATACAGCTTTTTAAGTATATGTTAAAAATGTTATTGGAACTTAAATCGAAATATATATATATTTATAGAATGCATTAAAGGATTTTGAATAAATTTGTCTAATTCTATACGGAATTCAACTATAGAATGGAAGGATATGTGTATGAAACGAGCTATGAAGTATGATCATTTAGACGCACGTATAAATGAGTTAGAACAATGTATGAAAAATGAAAAAAATCGCCGTTTGTATGAACGTTACCAAGCAATTATGTTACATCTAAAAGGTTATACCAATATAAAAATTGCTGAAATTATTGGCCGTTCTAACTTAACGATAGGAACGTATGTAAAACGATATCAAGAAACAGGAATTGCTGGTCTCGAATTATCTTCTTCTCCAGGCGCACCGCGCCGATTGACACCTGAACAAGAAGAACGTATATCTGAGATTGTTCTTCACCATACCCCAGCAGAATTGGGACTCAAACCAGAAATGAACTGGACAGCACCTTTACTTCGCGAGTGGATATATCGAGAATGGAACATTATATACAAAGATAGAGCTGTATTAAATATTCTACATCGTCTTGGTTTCAGCCATACGAGACCAACTTATACACTAGAAAAAGCAGACGAGCAGAAGCAACAAGTATTTCGTGAAACGTTCGAAACATATAAAAAAACTAGAAAATGGGGAATTTGACACCATTTTATTTCAAGATGAATCCACAATTCGTGACTATGTAGCCGTTGGCTATTCTTGGTTTTGTAAAGGAAAACAACGGAAAATCCCTACCTACGGAGCTCATCAAAGTGTGAAGTTACTGGGCGTTCTGGATTATGAAAAGGGAAGCATCCTATGTATGGAGGAAGAACGTTTTGATGCGAAAGTATTTTTATCTTTTCTTCAACAAGTACTTGTGCAATATCCCGAAGGGAAAATTGTTATTATACTAGATAATGCTCGAATTCACCATGCAAGCTCATCCAACCTTTTTTAGAGAAGCATTCCTCTAGGGTGGAGCTGGTTTTCTGCCTCCATATAGTCCCAACTTGAATCCAATTGAAGGTCTGTTGAAATGGCTCAAATCATCTGTTATTTATAATGTATTCTATACATCCGTTGCTGAAATCCGTAAAGCTGTACAAGAATTTATCCAAAAGGTAAATCAGCAGCCTCAACAGGTAATTGATCGACTATGCCTTGTTTTTTATAATTCATTAATGCGTTCTATATAGATGATTAAAATAAACACTAATTATAAAAAGGAGTAAGATATGAAGAAAAGTAAAATGTTAATTCCTATTTTAGCATGCTCAACCGTATTTGTCTCAGACAAAAGTGGATTGAATCTTGTTCAAGCACAAACTCAATATACGGAGATAAGTTCAAAACAAGGAGATATAACTTCACAAGGATTAATTGGTTATTTTTATAAGGATTCAAACTTTAGAGAAAATCTATTCCTTACAACAGCGGAAACAGGTGACTTGACTCTTTCGACATCCGATTTACATACATTAATACCAGAAGATCACAAAACCGTTCAATCAGCAATATGGAAAGGGCACGTTAAAATAGATAGAGAAGGTGCGTATGCTTTTTCAACCTCAAATGAAAAAAATACACGGATTTTCATTGATCAGAAAGAGCTGTCACCTTCTCAAAAAATGAATTTGGAACCAGATAGATTATACGAAATCACCATTAAACACCAAATCAATACCTCTTCAACCAAGGGAATGGAACTAAAGTTATATTGGGAAACTCCAGATAATGAAAAACAGGTAATCCCCTCTGAAAGTTTATTTGCTCCAAATAATAAACAAAAACCTTTGAAATCTCGAACAAAAAGAAGTCTTAGGACCGTAGGTAATTTGGATACGAATGATGAAATTATGGATAGTGATAATGATGGAATTCCAGATTCATTAGAAATAGAAGGGTATACAGTAGATGTAAAAAATAAAAAAACAATTATTGTACCTTGGATAGAGCATTTACATACAAAAAAAGGTTTAACTCAATACAAGTCTTCTCCAGAAAAGTGGAGTACAGCTTCAGATCCGTATAGTGATTTTGCAAAAGTTACAGGTCGAATTGACAAACTGGTCAAAAAAGAGGCAAGAAATCCACTAGTAGCTGCCTATCCCATTGTAGATGTAAATATGGAAAGAATAATTTTATCTAAAAATAGAGATATAACGCAAGAAAATGGGGGATCCGCAAACCATTCTATCTCTCATATGACATCTACAAGTAAGACAGATGGGATTTCAAGTTCAGTGAACGCAGAAATAAGCGCTTCTTTATTCGATTTTGGAGCAAAAATTTCTACTAATTTTACAAAAGATCATTCTTCAACAGTTTCTTTAGAAAATTCCATTTCTAATACGAATGAAGCAAATTGGTCTCAAACAATAGGAATAAAGGAATCGGAGGCAGCGTATGTAGGAGCTGGTATACGATATGTTAATAGTGGTACCGCACCGATTTATCAAGCGAAGCCAACATCTACATTATCTTTGACCGATGGTACGCCTCTCGCAACAATCATGGCGAAGGAAAACCAAATAGCCAATCATATCTCACCAGGGGAATATTATCCAAGAAAAAACGATGCATCTATTCTTTTGAATACCAAAGATGATTTTGGTTCCATGCCGATTACTCTGAATTTACAACAATTACAATACCTTGAACGAGAAAAGAAATTCCATTTAGATACAGATCAAGTAAATGGAAAAGTAGGCGTAGTACAGCGTAATGGTGCAATCGAGAAAACTCTTGATTGGGATGAATATATAGGACAAATTAAAGCGACGAGTGCCCGCCTATTGTTAATTACAGGTGATGAAACGATTGAAAGAAGAGTTGCTGCAATAGACCCCGAGGATCCATTAGAACAAACAAAACCAGAAATAACTTTAAAAGAAGCGTTAAAATTGGCATTTGATTTGGAAGAGAATAATAAATCGCTAAAAAGCCCACAGAAAACGATAGAACAATTTGAATTGATTTTTGATAAAGAAACCGGTGAAGCGATTTCTTCCCAACTAAAAAGTTTGGGCATTCAAGATATCTATCAAGGGTTAGATGCTATACAAGTACATGCAAATATGAATATACAAATCGTACCGAAAGGGTGGGAAAAAAACATAAAAACAGGAAGAAAATATTATTTCGATGAAAATGGAAGGAAAGTAACAGGCTGGAAAGAGATAGATGATTCTATGCACTATTTTAATGAAAATGGTGTAATGGAAAAGTAAGGATGAAAATTCATTACAAATATATTGTTACTAAAATGAATCACATGATTCACGACTATTTGGTCTATCAATCATATCATGATCTTCCATTAATTAACTTTCAAAGAAAAGATTGATTAGAGGTATTTATTTTAAGGATAAGCCTATCTAATATAAGAAAGGCTTATTTTTCACTATTACATATAATAGATTTGTATTTTAGGAGGCGATGATTTATGAGGAATTCAACTATATACACGTATAAAATTTTAGGTGCCACTTCTGTAATATCTGCTTTGATCATGACTACGCCACTATATGGAACTACAGTACATGCTGCAAATCATGATTATGTGGAGGAGAAAAAAAACAGAGAACAAGAAACGGCTAAGGATAAAAAAGAAAAAATGAAAGATATCCTACAAATAATTGTGAAACCAGACATCTTACGAGAAAATGAAGATAGGATTCAAAGTACGCGAGCTGTATTGGAAAAACTTCCCCATGAAGTATTGGGGATATACGAAAAGGGGGGAGGAGTAATACATGTTACAGATAAACGATTAACAAAGCACAAAGAATTACAAGGACTTGAAGAACAGGTGATGAAAGACAGTAGTGGAAAACCGATCCCTTTAGCATCTCGTTTTGTCGTCCGGAAGGCGGGGGGAAAACCTACAATCGTGATACGGATTGAAGATTATGCAGAGAGTCATACGAAACGCAAAGAGGTGTACTATGAAATAGGAAAAGCGTTAATCAGTAGTACGACTTATAAACAGGAGTTAATGAATCATTCTTTTATTCAAGCTGTTGAGCAAATTCGCTCCAATACAGATCGTGATGGAAAGGAGTTACTATTTAGCAACGATTTGCAAAAAGCAGTAAAATTGTATGACAAACCAATAGATCAAGAGTTTGTTAGTGAGCACCTAGAAGAATTTGAGCATATGTTTGCTGAAGGATTTGCCCAATACTTCGAAGCAAGATATAAAGGGGGATTACATGCGTATGCACCTGCTATGTTTTATTACATGAAGGAGCTTGAGCAAACAAGATTCAAAGAAAGATATACTCAGATAGAAAATGAAAGTGGAGAAATATTACAATTTAAAGGTGATGTTGCGGAAGCGGAAAATTGGGGAATCCAAACTTTCGCTAAATGGAAAACAAATTTGACTGTATCTGAAAAAGATATTGTATCAAAGTATACACGTAGTTTATACGATCCTATTAACGAGTATCTACGAGAGAACAACGGAATTCTAGGTAGGAATACAAAACTAGATAAGCAAATAACCCTATTAGATGCCGCTTTGAAAAAATCAAGTATCCCACAAACACTTCTGGTTTATAGGAGAGTAACAGAACAACAATTCGGTAAAGATTATAATTGGTTACGAGAATCAGATGAAACATTAAACAAAGAAAAAGTATTGGAATTAGAGGGACAATTTAAAGGGAAGACATTTAAACAAGATAGTTATATGAGTACTTCATTAGTACAAGATCCTAATTCATCATTTGGCAATCGGCAATCCATTCTTTTAGAAATTACACTTCCTATAGGAACACACGGAGCGTATATTGCAGAAATGAGTAAGTATCCTGACCAATTAGAATTACTCATAAACAGAGGATATACTTTTAAGTATAATAAATTTACAGTTATTCATCCCGAAGAAGTTGGAAAGAAACCATATTTAAAAATAGACGTTTCTATTGATTCCAATGAAATCAGTGCGCAAGCATAATGGAATTTTATATTTAAATGAAACATACTGGAATTCTCATGAGAATGAAATGAGTCGCACAATGATCTATTTATTGACGCCCAATTTTGTGAATAGAACATCTGAAAAATGGTTTATAGTAATAATATTTACATTTGACGCGAAAAGAGTAGATAATAAACAGACAGATGTCCCGCTATTAAATTAATCACGCCGATATTTTTATGTGTACATTTGAGTGGATAAATAACTTACTAAGTGAACGATCCTGCCGAATCCGTTTTCATTGTATCAATAAAATACGTATAAAAACAGACTGTTTCTATATGTAGATAAATAATATGACAGGAATGTGTGGTAGGGATATCTTCCACAATAAAACAGGTTCATATAGGGGGATTTTTATGAAAATAACTAAAAAAGCAGTTATGGCTTATATCATAGGTCTATCTGCATTGACTATTAGTACCACAAGTTTTGCTGATAGTGCCCAAGTATTGCAAGATACGAATGGAAATACATTAAAGACAGGACAAGCGTATGGCATTCGACCTGTGGGAATTGTGCCTAAGGTTAATATTACAGTTGATAATGATGGATATGTGAAATTGAGTGATCATCGTATAAATTGTCAATATGCATATAGATTAATCGGGGATGATCGTGTCGAAAAACGTAACGTACGCACCGGAGAACGGATCCGCTTTGAGGAATGGAAAAAAGGAACAGACGGCGTATATAGAAAAATAAACAAATTTTTGAAACAGGAAGGAAAATACATCCATTCAAGTTTAGAGGAATATAAATATATTCCTGGCTTTTCCGTTTTTGATCCGGATATATATTTATACGAAGTCGCACAATTTAAGTTAAGTACCCTAGATAGCTTGTCAAAAATACGTATTAATACGTTTGAGGATAATGGCAGTTATATGTGGAAAGTCCCATATTCTTCAGATTTAGGTACACACTTTGTACAGTTACAAGATAAGAATGAAAAGTTAGGGATTACCATGTTTGAATTTGAAAGAGCAAACCAGACTTCTAAAAAATAGAATTTAGTACATGGGATGAATTCCAAACTAAGTGGAGGTGTCATATGAATCTAAAGAATATTCCCACGAAAGATTTGAGTGAAGAATAGGTAAAATGTGAAGAAGTAAGGATAATATCTGTGAAGCCACATGTAAAAATAGATGTTGTTGATGAAAGGATGGAAAATCTGTAAATGGCTTTTTCTATTTTGGATGAGGATCGAAAAACGTAAGAAAACTAATGTGTCAAATGAAGCTATATGCGTAAAGAAGCCGCTATAGCCCTATAAACATTATAATAAAAAAGCAACTTCTATAGAAAGACCCAACTTCTTAAATTAAATTTTTTAAACGGACTGATGAAATAAAATATGGGTCGATGATATTATGTATATCCTTATCCAAAAAGGCACTTTATACCTTGCGATATTTGTAGATAAGTACTCCAGAAAAGGAACTGGTTCCTAATTCCGCTAATGCTTGTTGTGTGATTCTGTTTCATTGTACACCTATATGATGTGAACAATAGTTAATAAAGTATGAAGAGAAAAATAGCTACTGGATGAATTGAAAAAACATCAGCAGTAATATTTCTTTTATACTTTTTATGTAAATAGTATAGTATGTATTCCTTTGTATGAGAAAATAAATTTAAAAACCTTGCGAGCCGGAAACTCGCAAGGAAACAGGGGAATAATGGATAGATACTATGGAGGATAGTATCTATTTTATTATATCTCATGTCATCAGCAATAGGAACAATAATGCCTTAGTTATGGATACACTTAAAGCATCATTCCAAGCAAATCCGAGTGAGTGCAGAACCTCTTATTCATAATGACCGTGGATTCCAATACACTTCGCATGAATACAATCGATTGAAGGAAAAGTTCGGGTTCAAAGTGAGTATGTCCCGAGTATCTAAATACCTTGATAATCAGCATATCGAAAGATTTTGGGGAACTTTAAAAGCTGAATTTTATTATTTACACAGTTTTGATAATGTCACAGGGTTAATTAATGGTATCGAGCAATATATTCATTTTTATCATCATAAACGTTATGTAAAAAAATACGATGGCCTAACTCCGATTGAATATCGAAATCAAGTCATCGTATGAATCATATTTTGTTTTTTACTTTGTCTAATTGACGGGAAGCAGTTCACACTACTAATAACGAAAATAACGTGGTTTTTGTTTGAGTCATCCAGAAGTCTTTCCATCTAGATGGTCGATAGTAGACCTATACCAATTATATTTAAAAATATTGTTAGTCATATCTGTTATATCTAATTTTATGGGTACAACATAATCCCCTTTATACCATAAATCCTTACTTAGCCTAACAAGTGGAAACTCGAAATAATTCTTTAATGCAGCATATAAATTCGGTTCTAATAAACCAACATAATAAGTGACATTATTATTAATGGCAAAATCTATTAAAAACGAAAGTATTAATGATAATAACCCTTTCTTTCTACTATCTTTTTGAATTGAAAGTTTATCAACTTCAATTGTTCGATTTATATTAAATTGCAATTCTTCCCCAAGACTACCTAATGGCAATAAATCAATAATTGATGAATTTTCTATTGATTTAAACTCAATAGTAGCAACAAATTCATCTCCTTTTTTAAACAAGAATTGACTTAAGTATGATTCTGATACTTCTATTTCAAATCCTTTTTCTTTCCAACTTTCCATCCATATTTGATTGAATTTCTCTATTTGTTGATTAGTTTTTACTTGTACAATCATTTTTGTCCGCGCCTTGTATAATTAAGTTAGGTTTTTTGGGGTGGGATATACCTATGAACCCAAGAGTATCTATTTTTACGAGATACTAGTATTTGTAGATAGAGTGTGGTACTCTCGCTGAATCATTATACTTAGGTAAAAAGAATGTTGTGTTTTTCTGGAAAGTAGTTTACAAATGAGTTGGATAGTAATGACTATAAGTTATTTTTTGTATCTCTTACGAGGCAGTACTTTTATTTAATCAGAAAAGTATGACAGAAATACCGGAATTAGAAAACACCACTATGTTTGCCGATATCATTAGCTTTGACTGTTTTATTATGGACGAGACAATGGGTGCTTTAAAAAAATGGTTTGTAGTTATTACATTAATCGAATAAGAAAAGACGTGGAGAGTTATGCTTGAAAGTTCTTAGGTATCTTCAGGTTCTTCTCTGGTCCTTAAGGATATCTTACAAATAGAAGCGCTTTTGTATAAAAAGCATACAACAATTGTACCTATGTCCAACTGTCACCAAACAAGCATCTTCTCAGTTACGCACGATAATATTATTAGTTATTGTTTATAAAATATTGAGATTGAAGGCTCTCTCTTTCCTGATGATTTTTCTTTCGTACAGGCCATTTATATGGTTCTGTAATTTGTGAACTCAGTATGTTACTGGATCGCTCATCTGAACAGGCAGCTTACTGATTGAAAAGATATCCCTATATTGTAGTTATCATAATTAATTTCTTACACTTCATTTATACACGATTATTTATTCTATATCTGCTTTTAAAAATATGTAACAGTTATACTTACAATACCATGGTATGTAACGAATAAGAAGCTGAATTTTGTAATATTAGTTGAGAAATATAATGACTAAATTTATCCGTAGTGAGAGCAGAGCGTCCTCTGTATTTCATTATATAAGTTCCATCCCTCAGTAGTAATCCAAATCCACTCTTAAGAAAAAACAATACATTAAATCAAATGTAAATATCAAGATAAACAGGGTTCTTTCTCACAGTAGTTGAAGTTGATATAATGTGAGTCAAAAACAGCTAAAGGCTACATGTCCATACTAGGGGATAGAAATACATAAAATCCATTCATTTAGAACTACTTAAATTTATTTGTATTAACACTGACTGCGCTTATATTACTTTTAGCGCATCGCTTTCTTTCATTGAGCCGAGGGCACGGAATACAAAACGTCTAGAAAAAGAGATTTTTGCCCTTTCGTTAGAAATGAGTTCTATTAATTCTGCTAAAAGACTGAATCAGCAGAAAATCAAAATCAGTAAAAATACTATTTGTCATTGAATTAAAAAAAGAAAGTTATGATGGCTAAAAATTAAGTTACAAAATTCTGTATTGATGATTTCGCTATTAAAAAGACAAACGATTATGGTGAATATAGAGACGCATAAAATTGTGGATTTAATCCCCTCGAGGGATATAGAAGGTATGTGGCCGCTTGGCTTAAAACATTCCCTCATTTAAAAATGGTTTCTAGAGATGGCTCTGTTACCTATTTTAAAAGTTATATAAAGGCAGACTGGAGGGATTAAGCAATTTTTATAAACTCTAAATTTGAAAAATACAAGCGGGTCCACTTTACGAAAGTGTATAAAATACAATTCGTATATTCTGAAACAGATACGGTAATCGTAGAGTATCTCAAGACAAACTGGTTACAGATTAAGGGCGAAAAATATATTTTTGAAATTCAACGTATTGTATCAAAGTATTTATTAAGTCTGTCTGTACTTATACGGATACCTGTAGGCTATATAATTGACCGAGGGAAGCCTTCACGTTTTTTGACTTATCCTAATACAAATGGTAGCTAATTCATTTCCTGAAAATAGTAGTTACCTTTTACAAAACCAAATTTTTTGCAAGTTTCTCTCAAAGAGAAATGGGAAAATAATGGCACAGTTCTTCAAAAAATAGTTATAATTCACTTTGAATCGAAAGATTTATAAAAAATCTCATCCTTTCTAGTTAAATTTTTAAGGTGATGGGCATACGGCTGACTCCTTATATTGTCTTTCTGTCATACATACATACATCTCCACATAAGAAGGTTATAATGGCTATAAGAGGTGATATGACGATGAATTATCATATTCTGGTGATAGAAGATGATCAAGAAATTCAAGAGCTAATTAAACAATTTTTAATGACACAAGAGTATAATGTTATAGTTGCATTAGATGGTTTAGAGGGGATGAAAGAATTTAATAAACAAGCCTTCGATTTAATTCTTCTTGATGTGATGATGCCAAACCTGAATGGATTTGAAGTTGCCAAAATGATTCGAAGTCATTCAAATATACCCATTATTATGCTTACCGCACTAGAAGAAGAACAAGATCAAATAAAAGGGTTTGACCTTGGGATAGATGATTATATTACGAAACCTTTTTCTTTTCATGTATTGATGAGACGAGTTGAAGCAATTCTGAGAAGAAGCAACAAGCAAAGTACCGATAATCATTTCATATTTAAAGAATTACATATCGATGGTGATGCATATAAAGTATATGTAAATAGAGTTGAAGTTCCCGTAACTTTAAAAGAATTTGAAATCCTGCAACTGCTACTTCAAAATGAGAAAAAAGTACTTACAAGAGAAGTCATCATAGAAAAAGTTTGGGGATATGATTATTCCGGAGACACACGAATGATAGATACACATATTAAAAATATACGAAAAAAACTAGGTATAGCCTACATTAAAACAGTAAAGGGCATTGGTTATAAAATCGATGAATAAGGTCATGAAAAATCATGAAGATGAAGAAAATCACCTATAAACTTTTTATAAGTACATCTCTCATTTTGTTAGCCTTTGCCACCCTGATTTATGTAACTTTATATTTCTTTCTCCCTAAATATTATGAGCAATACAAAACCAATCAGCTTCAAACAGGAGTAGAAGAAATAATTGATAAATCTAAAAATCTTACGTTTCAAAATGCAATACCACTTTTTGATGAATACGCACAAAAAAATAACGCAGTGATCTACCTGCATAATAAAGAAGGGACAATTGTTTATTCACCTACTTTTAATTTTCTTCAAAAAGGTACCATCGAAGGAGATAATCAAGCAAATGGGTTTGCTACAACTGTACCATTAGGGAGTTCAGATAACCTTCGTAACTCATTTGAAGTTACTATACCGATTCAATTTCAAGATGTTACCTTAACGTTTATGGTGTTCGCAACCTTTCAACCGATTGACGAAGCGTCCCGAGTATTGATACGTTTTCTTCCCTATAGTAGTATTATTGTACTGGTTATTGGGATAGGAAGTGCTTATTTCTATTCAAGATTTATTACAAATCCACTTATTTACATTAATGAAGGTGCACAAAAGATGGCAAATCTGGAGTTCTCCGAAAAAATTGAGGTTCGTTCTATGGATGAATTAGGGGAATTATCCTATAGTTTGAACGATATGTCTATTAATTTACAAAAAGCAAATCAGCAATTGAAAAGTGATATTGAAAAGGAAAGAGAAATAGAAACAAAGCGCAGGGAATTTTTTGCCATTGTAGCGCACGAATTAAAAACTCCTCTTACTGTTATGAAAGGATACTTGGAAGGGATGATCAATAATATTGGCCCTTATCAAAATCGTGACCAATATTTAAAGAGGAATTATCAAATAATTGAAAACCTGGAACAATTAGTTCGTGAAATTTTAAGCATGTCAAAATTAGAACAACATACCTTTAAACTTCAAGTAAAAGAAGTTAATCTTACAAATTTAATAGGTACAATCACAAAAAAATTAGAATTTTTTGCTTCTCAAAAAGGCATTCAAATTATAAAAGAAGTCGATTCTGATATTTTTGTTTATACGGATTATGCTCTTTTAGAAAAAGCCTGTAAAAACATCATTCATAATGCGATTATGTATTCACCTCATAACGAAAAGGTCTATATAAAGTTAAAACAAGAATCTAAGCAAAATCATATTGAAATACAAATCATCAATACAGGTATCGAAATTAAAGAAGAAAATATACAACATATATTCGAACCCTTCTATCGAATCGAAAAAT